>NZ_JBHYUU010000111.1:0-28344 GCF_042749955.1 Kitasatospora sp. NPDC059462
ACCACCTATATCTACACTTTGGTGGTCGTCGGCAGCGTCTGTTGTGTATAAGAGACAGGCCCGAGCGTGCCGCTCGGGCCGGGCGTGAAGAATCGTTTCTGCCGGGCCCAGCCCCACCCCACGCCTCCTCCCCGACCACGTGCCCCCAACCCCAAACCCCATCCACGCACGTGGCCGGGGAGGAAGGTGGTGGGGGTTACCAGGGCGGCGCGCGCTGGCCGTGGCCGGCGCGCGCCGCGAGGGAGGCGCTGGGCCCGGCCCCGTGGGTGGCGCGCGGCTTGTGGGGGCCGGGGCCGGGGCGCCCGGCGTGCGGGTGCACGGCGGCGCCCAGGCGGCCCGTGGTGTCGCCCGTCACCGCGATGTCTCCCATGCGGTCCGTCCGCAGCACCGTGGCGCCCAGCGTCCGCAGCCGGTCCACCGTGCGCGGCGACGGGTGGCCGTACGGGTTGTCCTCGCCGCAGGAGATCAGAGCCACCCGGGGGCTCAGCGCCGCCGTCAACTCCCAGTCCTGGTAGGCCGAACCATGGTGCGCCACCTTCAGAACGTCCACCTTGCTCTCCTTCCCGGCCGTCCTCAGCCGGCTCAACAGGGCCTCCTGCGCCGGCGGCTCCAGGTCGCCCAGCAGGGCCATCCGCACACCGCCCGCCAGGGTCACCAGCAGCGCGACGCTCGCGTTGTTCGCACCCGACATCACCGTCGGCTCCTCTCCGTCCGGCCACAGCACCTCCCAGCGGACCCCGGCCCCCGCCGACCGGCGCTCACCGCGGCCGGCCCGCGTCAGCGGGATCCCGGCCTGCGCCGCCCAGGCCGCGACCCGGGCGGCCTCGCCCGGGGGATCGTTCACCGACGTCCCCTGTACCGCCGCGACGTGCCGGCCGTGCAGCACCCCCGGCAGACCCTCGACGTGATCGGCGTGGAAGTGGGTCGCCAGGAGGAGCGGCACCCTAGTGATCCCCAGGTCGCGCAGACAGCGGTCGGCCGCCTGCGGATCGGGCCCCGCATCCACCACCACCGCGCTGTCGGGCGGGCCCCCGCCCTCCGGGACCACCGGCAGCACCAGCATGTCGCCCTGCCCCACGTCGCACATGACCAGCCGCCAGTCCGGCGGCGGCCAGCCCGTCGCGATCCGGGCCAGCAGGGGCGGCCGCAGCAGCACCACGAGCAGGACCAGCAGCAGGACACCCACCGCGACCACCCGGAACCGGCCGCGCAGCCCGCGCCCACCGGCCCCGGCCCGCCGGGGCAGCAGCGCGGGCGCCGCGCAGCAGAGCGCGGCCGTGCCGACGGCGAGGCTCAGCGTGCCGAACCACCCTCCGGGCCAGGACAGCTGACCGCCCGGGAGCTCCGCGCCGTGCCGGGCGACCGCGGCCAGCCAGCCGGCCGGGACCGCGGCGGCCTCGGCGAGCCACCGGGCCGGCGCGGGCAGGAGCGGGTCGAGCACCAGGACCGCGAAGCCCAGCAGGGTCGCCGGGGCCACCGCCAGCTCGGCCAGCAGGTTGCACGGGATCCCGACGAGGCTGACGTGTCCGGACAGCACCACCGTCACCGGCGCGCAGAGCGCCTGGGCCGCCGCCGTCGCCCCGACGGCGCCCGCGAGGTGGTGCGGCCAGCCGCGCGCCCGCAGGGCGTCCGCCCAGCGCGGACCGAGGACCAGCAGGCCGGTCGTGGCGAGCACCGACAGCAGGAAGCCGAAGGAGCGCGCCAGGTACGGGTCCAGGAGGACCAGCAGCAGCGCCGTGCCCGCCAGCGCCGGCACCGCCTGGCGCGGACGGCCGGTGGCCAGCGCCAGCAGTCCGATCAGCCCCGTCCCCGCCGCTCTGAGCACGCTGGGCTCCGGGCGGCAGATCGTCACGAAGGCCAGCGTGACGGCGGCGCCGAGCAGCGCCGTGGTGCGCAGCGGGATCCCGAGCAGCGCGGCGAGTCCGCTCCGTTCGGCGGTGCCGGCCCGCCCCGGGGCGCCGAGCAGGACGCCCAGCACGATCGCCAGGTTGGCCCCGCTGACCGCGACCAGATGGGCCAGGTCGGTGTCCCGGAACGCTTCCCAGAGGTCGTCCGGCAGCCGGGAGGTGTCCCCCACGACGAGGCCGGGCAGCAGCCCCCGCTCGTCCGCGGGCAGGCCGTCGGTGGCTTCGCGCAGCCCCGCCCGGAGCCGCCCGGCGATCCGCTGCGGCAGGTTCGGCGGCGCGAGGTGCCGCGGCTCGCCGTGGGCGACCAGCAGCGCCGCCGACTCGCCCGCACGATCGTCCGCCGGACGGACCGTCACCTCGGCGGCGAGCCGGGTCGAGGGGAGCAGCCGCTCCCACGCGCCGGTGTCCGCGCCGCGGACCAGGACGGTGACCGGCGTGCGGGTGCGGACGGTGCGCGGGCCCGGCGCGCCGGGGAGGACGCCGTCGGGAACGTTGACGCGGTCCACCACGGCGTCCACGGTGAGCAGGGCCTGTCCGGATCCGGAGCCGCCGCCGCGGGAGATGCGCACGCGCGGGTCCCCGGTGACGGTGAGGTCGACGCCGACCTCGGGTGCCGGGGCAGCGCTGCGGGCCAGTTCGGGTAGCGGCCCGCGGTGCAGGTCGGCGGTGTGCAGCAGGGTCGCCGTCGTGGCGGCGGCCGCGGTGAGCAGCACGGCCGCGAGGGTCACGGTGGCGGACCGGTGACGGAACGGGCCGCCGCCCGGCCCCATCCGCAGGACGAGGAGGACCAGCCCGAGGAGCGCCGACGCACCGGCCGCGACCGCGAGGGCTGCGCCGTGCCCGGGCCCCTGGCCGAGGAGCACGGCCGTGACCACCCAGGCGGCGACGGCGGGCAGCAGCAGACGGAGGTCGTTCGGACGCGGCGCGGCGGAGGCGTCGGCGCCGGCGCCGGCGCGGGCGCCTGGGGCACGGGTGGGGACGGCGGTGGCGATGGCGGCACCTCCTCTCGGGATCTCGGGAAGGGCGGGCAGGGCGGGCAAGGCGGGGGGCGGCAGCACGCGTGCCGGGTCGTCAGAGGGTGAGCAGCGGCCGGAGTTCCGTGTAGGTGCGCTCGCCGATCCCGCTCACCTGCCGGAGTTGGTCGAGCGAGCGGAACGCGCCGCCGTGGGAGGCGCGGAAGGCGATGATGCGCTGGGCGAGGGTCGGGCCGACGCCGGGGAGGGTGTCGAGCTGTTCGAGGGTGGCGTGGTTGAGGCTGACCGGCTGTTTCGACGCCCCGGCGGAGGGCGGGCCCGCCCCCGTCCCGGCGCCCGGCGGGGTGCTCGGCTCGCCGACGAGGATCTGTTCGCCGTCCGCCAGGACGCGGGCCAGGTTGAGGTTCCTGGTGTCCGTCCCGGGCAACGCTCCGCCGGCCACCCGCAGGGCGTCCGCGACCCGGGAGCCGCCGGGCAGGATGTGCACTCCCGGGGAGCCGACCCGGCCGCCGATGTCGACCACCACGGCGGCGCCCGGTGCCGCGCTCCCGGCCGCGCTCCCGGCCGCACCCTCGGGCGGGCCGGGCCCGGGGGTGGCGGTCGACGGCACCGGGGCGACGGCGATGGCCGGCACCTCGACCGGCTGCGGCCGCCCCAGCCAGAAGTGCTGGACGCCGTAGCCGACGGTGAGCAGGAGGAGAACGAGCAGGCCGACCGCCGCCCGCCGGTCGAGCGCCAGCGCATGCCCCCGCCACGGGGGCGCGGCGCCGGCGGGAACGACGCCGTCGGCCACGGCGACGCCGGGCGCGGCACGGTCGGACGCGGCGCGGTCGGGCGCGACGGGTTCGGGCGCAGGACCGCCCGGTGCGGCGGACACGGCACCGCCCGGCGGCGGCTCACCGGCGCCGGCCGGCCCCGCGTACACCGACGGTTCGCCGTCCGGCGGCTCAGCGGCCCCGGGCAGCAGGGCCGCCATCCGCAGGCTCGCGGTCTCGTTGGCCCGCTGGATCTCCCGGCGCCTGCGCGCGCCGATTCGCATGCTCGTCATGGGGAGCACGGTAGGAACCGCCCGGCCGGCGCGCGGAGATTACCGAATGCCTGTGGAAAACCCGGGGGTTGTGGACGAAGAACCTCACCCGCAGGAGGGAGGAGTGGCGCCGTTCGTTGACGGCCCGTCACCCGTCACCCGTCACCCGTCACCGGGGCGAGACCACCACCGCCAGCAGTCCCGGCCCGACGTGCGCGCCGATCACCGCCCCCACCTCGCCCACGTACAGGTCGCGCAGCCCCGGCAGCCGCCCCCGCAGGCGCTCGGCAAGCGGCTCGGCCCGGTCCTCCGCCGCCAGGTGGTGCACCGCGATGTCGACCTCCCGCTCCCCCGCCCGCTCGACCGCGATCTCCTCCAGCCGGGCGATCGCCCGGGACGCGGTGCGCACCTTCTCCAGCGGCTCGATCCGCCCCCCGTCCAGGTGCAGCAGGGGCTTGACCGCGAGCGCCGAGCCGAGCAGCGCCCGCGCGGCGCCGATCCGCCCGCCCCGGCGCAGGTACTCCAGGGTGTCGACGTAGAAGAAGCCGCTGGTCCCGGCGGTCCGCCGCTCGGCGGCCTGCGCTGCCTCGTCGAGGCCCCGGCCGGCCTCGATCGCCTCGGCCGCCGCCAGCACCCCGTACCCGAGGGCCATGCCGACCAGCCGGCTGTCCACCACCCGCACCGGCACGGGCGACTCCGCGGCCGCCAGCCGGGCGGCCTCCGCCGTCCCGGACAGCTCACCGGAGATGTGCACCGAGACGACGCCCCGCGCACCGCCCTCGGCGGCCGCCCGGTAGGCGGCCGCGAAGGACTCCGGGCTGGGCCTGGAGGTGGTGACCCGGTGCTTCCCGCGCAGCGCCTCGGCGACGTCCTTCGGGGAGATCTCGACGCCCTCGGCCCGCACCTCGTCACCGACCGCGACGCTCAGCGGGACCACGGTGATCCCGTGCCGGTCGACGGCGTGCTGGGGCAGGTAGGCCGTGGAGTCGGTGACGAGTGCGAGGTCGGCGGGCATGAGGCGGAGGTTACTCCCCGCCCGGGCCGGAGGGCAGCATCCGGGTCCGGCTCAGCCGGCCGAGGGTCCGGAGGACGGCTTGCGCAGCCGCTGCGCCAGCTTGGCCATGGGGTCGGAGAGGCCGAGCAGGTCCTCGGCGCTGGGCCGGCCACCGCGGCCGTCCGTGATCCCGGGACGGGCCCCGCCGGCCGACGCGCCGGGGGCGCCGGAAGCACCGGCCGCAGCACCGGGAGAGCCGGAAGCACCGGTCGGCGCACCGGCCGCACCGGAAGCACCCGGAGCACCGCCCCCGGCACCCCCCGCCCCCGGAGCGGCGTCCCAGTGCCGCAGCGCCCCCGCCTCGTCCTCGCACTCCTGGCTCAGCCGCCCCAGCTCGTCCTCCGCGAACCGGTGCATCCGGTCCTGCGCGGCCCACCGCATCTTCTCCGCCGAGTGCGTGATCCGCTCGGCCCGCTCGCGCAGCTCCGGCAGCTTCGCCGCGACCCGCCCGGCGTCCGGTTCCCGCTCCAGCATCCGCAGCTCGCCGTCCAGCTCCGCCGCGTGGGCGTCCAGCCGGGCCAGCAGCGCCAGCGCCTCGCCGAGCTGCCCGTCCTGGCCGACGGCGCCCTGCAGGACCTGCCGGGTGCCGTCCAGCGAGGTCCGCAGGCGCAGCCGGACGGCGGAGATCTGCCCCTGCGGGCCCGTCTGGGTGTAGGTCTTCGCCTTGAGGGTGACGTTCTCGACCGCCCGGCGCGCCTTGGCCTCCTGGCGTTCCATCTTCTCGCCGACCGTCCGGGCGGCCTTGATCAGACCGACGACGACGAGCGCCACCACCCCGAGCCCGAGCAGCAGGGCGAGTACGAGCAACACCCCGAGGATCTCCATCACGCGCCACCTTCCGCCAGCCGAACCGACCCCACCGGGCCCAACGCGGACCGGCCCACCGAGGGTTCCACCGTAGCTCCGCCACCGGCTCCGCGGGCCGCCGGTCAGGGGCCTCGGGCCGGAGTTCAGGGACGGGTTCAGGGACGACTCGGGGTGAACCCCGACCCCCGTACCTCGGAACCCCCGTACCTCGGAACCCCGAACGCCGCCCCCAACCGCCCCCACCGCCCCCGGCAACGCCGCGGGGCGGGCGCTCCCGGAGGAACGCCCGCCCCGCCCGACCGGCCGGTCTCAGCCGGTGACGATGTTGACCAGCTTCGGCGCCCGCGCGATCACCTTGCGCACCTCGGCCCCGCCGATCGCCGCGACGACCGCCGGGTCGGCCAGCGCCAGCGCCTCCAGCTCGGCGTCCGAGATCGACGGCGCGACCTCCAGCCGGGCCTTGACCTTGCCCTTGACCTGCACCACGCAGGTCACCGACTCGTCGACGACGTACGCCGGGTCGGCCACCGGGTAGCCGGCGTACGCCAGCGACTCGCCGTGGCCCAGCCGCCGCCACAGCTCCTCCGCGATGTGCGGGGCCAGCGGCGCGACCATCAGCACCACCTGCTCGGCCACCGCCCGCGGCGTGGAACCGCGCTTGACCAGGTAGTTGTTCAGCTCGATCGCCTTGGCGACGGCCGTGTTGAAGCGCAGCCCGGCCATGTCGGCGCGGACGCCGTCGACGGCCTTGTGCAGGGCGCGCAGCGTCGCCTCGTCCGGCTCCTCGTCCGTGACCACCAGCTCGCCGGTCGCCTCGTCGACGATGTTGCGCCACAGCCGCTGCAGGAAGCGGTAGGAGCCGACGACGGCACGGGTGTCCCACGGGCGGGAGACGTCCAGCGGGCCCATCGACATCTCGTACAGGCGCAGCGTGTCGGCGCCGTACTCGTCGGCGATCTCGTCGGGGGCGACGGCGTTCTTCAGGGACTTGCCCATCTTGCCGGCCTCGCGCTTGACCGGCTCGCCCTGCCAGGAGTACTGGCCGTCGTGCTCCTCGACCTCGGCGGCGGGCACCGGGAAGCCGCGCTCGTCGCGGTAGACGTCGGCGGTGATCATGCCCTGGTTGAACAGCTTGTGGAACGGCTCGACGGAGGAGACGTGGCCCAGGTCGTGCAGCACCTTGTGCCAGAAGCGGGCGTACAGCAGGTGCAGGACGGCGTGCTCGGCGCCGCCGACGTACAGGTCGGCGCCGCCGCCGGGCTTCTGCTCGGTGGGGCCCAGCCAGTACCGCTCGTTGGCGGGGTCGACGACCTGCTCGCGGTTGGACGGGTCGATGTAGCGCAGCTCGTACCAGCAGGAGCCGGCCCAGTTGGGCATGGTGTTGGTCTCGCGCCGGTACGTCTTCGGGCCGTCGCCCAGGTCCAGCTCGACGGTGACCCAGTCCTCGTTGCGCGACAGCGGGGTCTTCGGCGTGGAGGTGGAGTCGTAGGGGTCGTAGGTGTGCGGCGAGTAGTCGTCGACCTGCGGGACCTCGACGGGCAGCATCGACTCGGGCAGCGCGTGCATGACGCCGTCCTCGTCGTAGACGATCGGGAAGGGCTCGCCCCAGTACCGCTGGCGGCTGAACAGCCAGTCGCGCAGGCGGTAGTTGACGGTGCCTTCGCCGATGCCGCGCGCGGTCAGCCAGGCGGTGACGGCGGCCTTGGCGTCGACGACGCTCAGGCCGTTCAGCGCGATGCCGTCCGCGGTGCCCTCGTCGTGGGCCGAGTTGACGATGACGGAGTCGTAGGTGTCGAATGCGTCGTCCCAGCCGGCCGGGTCCTCGCCGCGCCCGTCGGTGGGCTCGACGACGCAGCGCATCGGCAGGTCGAAGGCGCGTGCGAAGGCGAAGTCGCGGTGGTCGTGGGCGGGGACGGCCATGATGGCGCCGGTGCCGTAGCCCATCAGCACGTAGTCGGCGATGAAGACCGGGACGGGCTCGCCGCTGACCGGGTTGACGGCGTAGGCGCCGGTGAAGACGCCGGTCTTGACCTTGGCCTCGACCTGGCGCTCGACGTCGGACTTGGCGGCCGCGGCGGCGCGGTAGGCGGTGACGGCCTCGGCGGGGGTGGCGGCGCCGCCGGTCCAGGCCTCGCGGGTGCCCTCGGGCCAGGCGGCGGGCACGATGGTGTCGACCAGGTCGTGCTCGGGGGCCAGCACCATGTAGGTGGCGCCGAACAGGGTGTCGGGGCGGGTGGTGAAGACGGTGATCTTCCGCTCGCCGACGGCGAAGTCGACGCGGGCGCCCTCGGAGCGGCCGATCCAGTTGCGCTGCTGCAGCTTGATGGCCTCGGGCCAGTCCAGCAGGTCCAGGTCGGAGATCAGCCGGTCGGAGTAGGCGGTGATCCGCATCATCCACTGGCGCAGGTTGGACTTGAAGACGGGGAAGTTGCCGCGCTCGGAGCGGCCGTCGGCGGTGACCTCCTCGTTGGACAGCACGGTGCCCAGGCCGGGGCACCAGTTGACCGGCACCTCCTTGGCGTAGGCCAGCCGGTACTCGCCCAGCACCTCGTCGCGCTCGGCGGCGTTCAGCGCGGACCAGGCGCGGCCGCCGGGGACCTCACGGGTGCCGTTCTCGAACGCGGCGACCAGTTCGGCGATCGGGCGGGCCTTGGCGGCCTGCTCGTCGTACCAGGAGTTGAAGATCTGCAGGAAGATCCACTGCGTCCAGCGGTAGTACTCGGGGTCGATCGTGGCGATCGAGCGGCGCGGGTCGTGGCCCAGGCCCAGCCGGCGCAGCTGCTGGCGCATGTTGGCGATGTTGGCCTCGGTGGAGACCCGCGGGTGGGTGCCGGTCTGCACGGCGTACTGCTCGGCGGGCAGGCCGAAGGAGTCGTAGCCCAGGGTGTGCAGGACGTTGTAGCCGTTCATCCGCTGGTAGCGGGCGAAGACGTCGGTGGCGATGTAGCCCAGCGGGTGGCCGACGTGCAGGCCGGCGCCCGACGGGTAGGGGAACATGTCCATGATGAAGCTGTGTGGCTTCGAGGCGACGTCCGCGGCGGCCGGGTCGGCCAGGTCACCGGCCGGGTTGGGGGCGTGGAACGTCCCCTCCTTCTCCCAGATGTCCTGCCAGCGGGACTCGATCTCCGCCGCCAGGGCGGCGCTGTACCGGAACGGCGCGGTCGCGGTGTCGGCCGCACCGGACGCAGGGGTCGTCTCGCTCATGGTCCTTCAAGCTCCATCGATGTCAGTTGGCGAACCGGCGTTCCGGGCCGGCGGCGGACGGGTGCCCGGGCTGCGGCCCGGACGCGCGCCCGGGCCGTGGCCCGGACGGGTGCCGGGCGGCGGGCCCGCGCGGAAAACAAAAAAGCCCCTCGCAGGAGGGGGTGCCACGCCGACTCCGGCTCCGCCCTCGGGCGTGGCCGGTCCTGGTCAGCGCGGCCGACTAAGGAGCAGGCGCGCGGTTCGCATGGGCTCAGGGTACCGCAAGGGGGTCAGCCGCCTCCCGGGGATACCGCCGACGCGCCCGCCGCCCCGCCCCCGGCCACCCGGCGCGACGCCCCACCCGGCGCGCCCTCACCCCCACCCGGCGCGCCCCCGCTCCCGCTCCCGCTCCCGCCCGGGCCGGTCGAGCGGAACGCCGCGTCGATGCCGCGCAGCGCCCGCGCCACCCGCTGCGACTGCATCCCCGCCGCCAGCGCCCGCGCCCGGTCCGCGGTGCGCACCGCCTCGGCGGCGTCGCCCGCCAGCCGCTGCGAGTCGGCGAGCCGGACCATGAGCAGCGCCCGCGCCCGGGCCCGGCCCGGCCCCAGGCCCGCCACCGCCCGGGCCAGCAGCGGCTGCGCCCGCCCGTGCTCGCCCAGGAACAGGTACCCCTCCCCCACCATGCCCGCGAGGTCCGCCCGCTCCTCGCCGTCGGCGTCCAGTTCGGCGAACGCCCGCTCCGCCGCCTCGGCGAGCCCGGCCGCGTCGCCGCGCCGCCCGTGGGCACGGGCGATCCGGCCGAGTTGCAGCGCCCGCCCGGCCGGGCCGAGTCCGTCCCCGGCCTCCGCCACCGCCCGATCGAGCACCGCGACCACGTCCAGTCCGCGCCCGCCCGGGCTCCAGGTGGCCAGCACCACCAGGCCGCCGAGCACCGCGACCCCGTCCCGCCGCTCGCCGCCGAGGTGCGCGGCGCGCAGCGCGGCGGCGAAGGCCCGCTGCGCGGCGGCGTCGTGGCCGAGGTCGAACGCGGCCCGGGCGACGAGCCGGGCCAGGCGCCCGGCCGCGCCGTACAGGGCCCGGCCGAGCGGTTCGTCGTAGGCGCCGAGTTCCAGCAGCTTGGCGACCATGGCCAGTTCGGCACGGGCGGGGTCGAGCACGAGCCCGCCGCCGCAGGAGCGTTCCAGTCGCTGTTTGGCGCGGTGGGCGGCGGCGAGTTCGCCGATCACCGCCGGGTCGACGCGCAGCGCGCCGTCGCCGCCGAGGGCGGGCGGCGCGGTGGTCAGCCGGCGGGCGGCCTCGGCGAGGTCGGCGCCGCGGAAGAGGTCGGTGAGCCGGACGGGGCCGGCGCCGGCGGCGGTCTCGCGCAGCGCGGTCTGCGCGGTGTCGGCCGTCCACGGGTCGGTCAGCAGGCGCGGGGAGAGGGTCTTGGCGCCGCGGTGACCGCCCATCGGGCCCCAGAGCTGTTCGTAGGTGACGGCGATGCCGAGGGTGCGGCCGAGCACCTCGCAGACGGCCTGGTCGTGCGGGCTGCGCGGGACCATGCCGCGGTCGCGCCACTTGTAGGGGGCGGTGGAGCTGATCGCGAGCCGGGCCGGGACGGTGAGGTTGACCTCGCGGGCGAGCCGCTCCGGGCTCCAGCCGAGCTGGTGGAGTATCCGGGCGAGTTCCTCGTTGCGTCTGCGCGCCAGATCGGCCATGGCTCCGACGGTAGCGCTCCGCCGGGGGCCGCCGCCGGGAGCCGGTGGAAAAGCCGTGCCCGCCGGGGCCCGGCCGCCGGGCCCGCCTGCCGGATTCCGTCCGGTCGCACGTCGAAGGATGCCGGAATGCCCAAGGACGCCGGAACGCCGAAGGCCGCCTCCCGTTCGGGAGGCGGCCTTCGTTTCCTGTGGAGCTACGGGGAATTGAACCCCGGACCTCTTGCATGCCATGCAAGCGCTCTACCAACTGAGCTACAGCCCCTTGACCTGCGATGTCACCGGGGGTTTCGTTCCGTTTCCCTCGGCGACATCGACTACTTTACACGGTCCCGGGGGTGCTCCACGAATCCGTTTCCCGGACGGCCCGGCTACCCGCCCGCCGGCCGCTCCCCCGCGGGCGTCTTCGCCCGCCCCTCGACCGGCGCCCGCTCCTCGACGGGCGCCCGCTCCTCGACCGGCGCCTGCGCCCGCCCGGCCGCCACCGCCCGGGCGGCGAGCACGGCGGCGATCGCGACGGCCACGCCCACGGCGGCCGCGGCGAGCAGCAGCGCGTGCCCGGAGTCCCCGGCCGACGCCGGCCCCTCGGCCACGCCGAGGAACACCGAACCGACCAGCGCGATGCCGACCACCTGGCCGAGCTGGACGGCGCTGGCCACGACCCCACTGGCGTCCGCCGCGTCGGCGGGGTCGACCCGGGCGAGCGCCCGGCCGAACAGCGGCGCGTAGGCGCAGCCGGCCAGCAGCCCGAGGACGGCGGTGAGCAGCAGCGGCCCCGCGCCGATCGCGGCTCCGTCGCTCAGCAGGAGGCCGAGCAGCAGGTAGCCGACGGCGAGCAGGGCGGTGCCGAGCCAGGGCACGACGCCGTGCAGGCGCCGGGGCAGCCGCTGCCAGTGCAGGCTGGCGACGCCGAAGCCGACGGCGATCGGGGCGGAGCAGAGCCCGGCCCGCAGGGCGCCGGCCCCGAGTCCGGACTGCTGGTGCAGGGCGAAGGAGAACATGAAGCCGGCGAACGCCAGCATGATCATGAACACCGCGCCGACGGCGGGCAGCAGCCCGGCCGCGCCGAGCACCCGCCCGCTGATCAGCGGCTGTCCGCCGCGCCGGGCGATCCGCCGCTCGACGCACGCGAACAGGGCGAACAGCAGCGCGCTCGCGCCGAACATCGCCCAGCCCCAGCCGGGCCAGCCGAGTTCGTGGCCGAGCACCAGCGGGACGACGAGCAGCCCGAGGGCGGCGCCGAGCACCAGCAGGCCGGGCAGGTCGAAGCCGCGGTCGCGGTCGCCGGGCAGGCGCGGCAGCAGCCGGGCGCCGGCCGCCAGCAGCAGCACGCCGATCGGCAGGTTGACCAGGAAGACCGGGCGCCAGCCGGCGCCGAACAGGTCGGCCTCGACCAGCACCCCGCCGAGCACCTGCCCGGCCGCGATGCCGCCGGCGAGGACGGCCGAGTAGAGGCCCAGGGCGCGGATCCGGGCCTGGCCGGTGAAGGTCCGCTGGACGAGGCTCATCACCTGCGGGACCATCAGGGCCGCCCCGGCGCCCTGGAGCAGCCGGAAGGCGATCAGCCAGCCGGTGGCGGGGGCGAGTCCGCAGGCCAGCGAGGCGGCGGTGAAGGCGGCCAAGCCGCTCTGGAAGACCCGGCTGTAGCCGTAGCGGGCGCCGAGCCGGGCGCCGGTGATGAGCAGGACGGCGTAGGCGATGGTGTAGCCGGCCACCACGAACTGGAGGGCGGCGCCGGAGGCGTGCAGGTCGGTGCGGATGGTCGGCACCGCGACGTTGACGATGGCGGTGTCGAGCACGGCCATGAACTGGCCGCTGAGGACGAGCGCGAGGAGCAGGCCGGGCCGGGCGACGGACGCCGTCCCGGGCCCGGTGGCGGGGCCGCCGGCCGGCGAGTCGGTCCCGGCCGGGCGGCGCCGGGTCTGGAGATCGGTCATGCGTCGAGCCTCGCGAGGGCCCGGTACCAGTGGTTAGAGCCTGCCGATCCTGGTAGTGGCAGCACCTGTCACGCCCCTGCGGGCTGCGGCACCATGGCGGGTATGACCGTCGTGGACAGCCCCGGCACCGTCAAGCCCGCCCCTGCGAACAAGGCCCCGGCCGACCCGGTCCCCACCGACCCGGTCCCCACCGGCCCGGCTCCCACCGACCGGACCCCCGCCGACCGGACCCCCGCCGGCCGGCGCGACCGCCGCCGCACCGAGCTGGCCGAGTACCTGCGCGCCCGCCGCGCCCGGGTCTCCCCCGAGGACGTCGGACTGCCGCCCGGCCTGCGCCGCCGCACACCGGGCCTGCGCCGCGAGGAGGTGGCCCAGCTCGCCGGGGTCGGGGTCACCTGGTACACCTGGCTCGAACAGGGCCGCCGGATCAACGCGAGCGCGCAGGTGCTCGCGGCGGTGGCCCGGGTGCTGCTGCTGGACGCCGCCGAGCGGGAGCACCTGTTCCGGCTCGCCGGGGTGGCGGAGCGGCGCCCGGCGGACCCGGACCCGGTGCTGGACCCGTCGACCCAGCTGATCCTGGACGCGCTGGTGCCGCTGCCCGCCGCCGTCTCCAACAGCCGCTACGACGTGCTGGCCTGGAACTCCAGCTACGCGGCACTGTTCGCGACCGGCCGGACGCGGACCACCGACGGCCGGTTCAACAGCCTCTGGTGCACGGTGACCAGCCCGGACTGCTGCAACCCCTTCCTGAACCGGGACGAGCAGCTGCCGCAGATGGTCGCGGTGCTGCGCGGCGCGTACGGCCGGCACGTCGGCGAGCCGGCCTGGGAGGAGTACGTGCGGTCGCTGCTGGAGGCGAGCGCGGAGTTCCGGGAGCTGTGGGCCCGCCAGGAGGTGTCCTCGCGGTCGACCTCGCTGAAGGTGTTCCGGCACCCAGGGGTGGGCGTGATGCGGCTGAACGCGACGTACCTGACGATCCCCGGGGTGCCGGAGGCGTACGTCGCCGTCTACACCCCGGACGGGCCGGAGGACCGCGCGCGGGTGGAACGGCTGGCGGCGCTGCGGCCGGGCGGCTGGACCGCGCCGTGCGGCCACCCCCGCACCGGGCCCGTCGGCTGAGTCCGCAGCGCGCGGCACACGGGGAACGCCGGGGGCAGCGGGAACACCGGGAGCAGCGGGAACGCCGGAAGGCCGCCACCCACCGGGTGACGGCCTTCCTCGCCTGTGGAGCTACGGGGAATTGAACCCCGGACCTCTTGCATGCCATGCAAGCGCTCTACCAACTGAGCTACAGCCCCGCGACACACGTGATCCCTCGGGACCCCGGGTGCGGAGTGGAGCTACGGGGAATTGAACCCCGGACCTCTTGCATGCCATGCAAGCGCTCTACCAACTGAGCTACAGCCCCTCGCTGACCGGATCTCCCGCTTCCCTTCCGGGCCGCGTTCCCTCCGTGCGAACGAGGAAGACTCTAACCGCAAAGGCCCGGAACTGCGAAATCCGCCCCCCGGTGCCCCCTCCGCACCCCCGCCGGTGACCTCAGGTGTCGTCGCCGATGACCGGCTGCGGCAGGGTGCCCGCGTTGTGCTCCAGCAGCCGCCAGCCCCGCGCGCCCCGGCCCAGCACGGACCAGCAGCAGTTCGACAGCCCGCCGAAGCACTCCCACAGCGCCGGCTCCAGGCCGAGCATCCGCCCGAGCATGGTGCGGATGGTGCCGCCGTGGCTGACCACGACGAGCGTGCCGTTGTCGGGCAGCTTGCCGGCCGCGTCGAGCACCACCGGCACCGCGCGGTCGGCGACCTCGGTCGCGAGTTCGCCGCCGCCGCGCCGCACCGGCTCGCCCTGCGACCAGGCCGCGTACTCCTCGGGGTAGCGCTCGCGGATCTCCGCGTTGGTCAGCCCCTGCCAGGAGCCCGCGTAGGTCTCCCGCAGGCCCTCGTGGTGCTCGACGTCCAGGCCGGTGACCGCGGCCAGCTCGGCGGCGGTGCGCCGGGCCCGCTGGAGGTCCGAGGAGATCAGCAGGTCCGGGCGCAGCCCGGAGAGCAGCCGGGCGGCCCGCTGCGCCTGCAGCACGCCCTGCCCGGTCAGCTCGATGTCCGTGGTGCCCTGGAAGCGGGATTCGAGGTTCCAGGAGGTCTGGCCGTGCCGCCAGAAGACGATGCGCGGACCCCGCGCGCCCCGGCTCAGCTGTAGTCCTCGGCGCCGAAGTCGTCCGCCGGGGCCTGCTCGGCCGGGGCGACGGCGTTGCCGGCCGCGTCGGTGTGGGCGTCCGGGCGGTTGCGGGAGGCGATGGCGTCCTCCGGCAGTGCCAGCTCGGGGCAGTCCTTCCAGAGGCGGTCCAGCGAGTAGAAGGAGCGCTCCTCGGAGTGCTGGACGTGCACGACGATGTCGAGGTAGTCGAGCAGGATCCAGCGGCCCTCGCGCTCGCCCTCCCGGCGCACCGGCTTGATGTCCAGCTTCTCGCGCAGCTGGTCCTCGATCTCCTCCGCGATCGAGCGGACCTGGCGGTCGTTGCCCGCGGAGGCGATCAGGAAGGCGTCGGTGATCGACAGCACCTCGCTGACGTCGAACGCGACGATGTTGTGGGCCAGCTTGTCGGCCGCCGCCTGGGCGGCGACGTTGATGAGTTCCTGGCTGTGCTCAGTGGCGGTCACGGTGTTCTTCCGGCTCGGCGGCTTGGGGGCGCCCCGGGCGCGGCGCGCCGGGGATCGCCTTCCAGGATCTCACGCCGCCCCGGTGGCCCCGGAACCGATTTCCGGAGCCACCGGAGCCACCGGAGCCACCGGGGCCACCGGGGCCGCGGGGCCGGCGGATGCGCCGGAGCCACCGGGGTGCCCGCCGGGTGCCCGCGCCCCGGGCTACTGGGGCTTGGGCGGCGCGTAGTCCTTGCCGAGGACGACGACCAGGTCGGCGTTCTGCGCGTCGGTGACCTTCTTCACGGCCGTCTCCGGCAGGTTGAGGCTGGTCGCCAGCGACTTCGCGGCGGCCTGCCGGGCGTCGTCGGTGTAGCGGATCTCACTGGTGGCCTGCGGTGCGCCCTTGGCGCCGCCGGGGACGAAGGTGAGGCCCGCGTTGACCACCTGGACCTGGGCCGCGGCGGCCGCCTGGTCGTTGCCGGTGGCGTCCTGGAGGGAGACCCGGACCGGACCGTCGGAGCCGGTGGCGGCCTTGACGGTGCCGCCGAGGACCTCCTTGACCTGCTTGCCGGCGGTGGCTTCGTCCAGCGAGCCGTCCGGCTTGACGGTCAGCGCGGTGGTGCCGAACGTGCCGTCCTTGGCGAGCTGCGCCATCTGGGCGAGCACCCCGGCGAGCGCGTCCTCGGGCAGCGAGGGGTCGAGCACCGCGTTCATCCGGTGCACGTCGTCCTTGGCGTCCTTGAACTCGACCGGCATGGTGCGCACCACGGCGTCCATCACCTGGCCGAACCGGGCGAGCTGGGCGTCGCGGTTCTCGCCGTCGTTCTGCAGGGTGGCGTAGGCGACCGCGGCCTTCCCGCCGAGCAGGGTGTTCTTGCCCGCGGCGGCCAGCACCTTGCCGTCCGGCTTGCCGCCCTCGTGCACCTCGGCGTTGGTGTCCACCCGGACGCCGCCGAGCTGGGCGACCAGCAGTTCCAGGTACGGGGTGTCGAGCCGCCAGGTGCCGGCGACCGGGGCGCCGAGCACGGTGGTCAGGCCGTCGCGGGTGCCGGAGGCGCCGAGGGTGTCCATGGCCTGGCCGACGGTGGTGACCGGCGGGTCGCCGGGGCCGGGCAGCCGCAGGGTGTCCGGCAGCAGCAGGACGGTGCCCTTGCGGCCGGAGGCGTCGTTGACCAGCAGCGCGCTGGAGACCTTGCCCTGCAGGTCGCGCAGGTGGACGACGTTGACCTGGCGCGGTCCGGCGGCGGTGGCCGCGTTGTCCTTGCCGCCGCCGGTGAACCAGAGGTAGCCGCCGGTGCCGGCCGCCGCGAGGGCGAGGACCGCACCGGCGCCGATCAGCCGGGTGCGCAGCTTACGGCGGCGTTCGGCGCGCACCTCGCTGCGGGACTCGGCGAACTTGAGCCAGTCGATGACGTCCTCGGACTTCTCCGCCTCGTCGTCGACGAAGGTGAACTCGCCCGTGGTGTAACCGTCCTCGGCGGACCCGGACCCGGCCGCGGCGCCGCCCCTGGCCCGGGCCGGGCGGGAGCCGCCGACCTGCTCGGACGGCGCCCCGGGCCGCGCGGGGGCGGCCGGTTCGGCGGCCGCCGGGCGCGGCACCCGGGGGCGCGGCGGTACGGGCGCGGGCGCGACGGGCTCCGCCGCCGGGGGCGTCACCGGCGGCGTCACCGGCTCGGCGACGGCCGGCATCGGCGCGGTCGTGTACACCGACGGCTGCGGCTGCTGGTAGCCCTGCTGCTGGTACGGGTCCTGCCCCTGCTGGTACTGGTCCTGGTAGCCGTAGCCGCCCTGCTGCTGGTACCCCTGCGGCACCTGCTGCCCGTAGCCCCCGGACTGCTCGTAGGGGGGCTGGTACCCCTGCTGCTGGTACGGGTCCTGGTAGCCGTACTGCCCCTGCCCCTGTCCCTGCCCGTAGGACGGGGGCGCGGACTGCACCGGCTGCCCGTACTGGTCGTACTGCTCGTACTGCTCGTACCCGCCCGACTGCTCGTACGGCCCGGGCTGCTGCTGCTCGTAGCCGCCCTGCTGCTGGTACGGCGGGTACTGCTGGTACTGCCCGGTCGACCAGTCGTCCGGCTGTCCGGGCTGCTGCCCCTGAGGTCCCCTGCGCTCGCTCATCCGTCGGTCGGCCCCTCCGGGATCAGGTCCGGTGCGGCGCGTACAGCGCCCGCTTGTCGATGTAGCGGACCACGCCGTCCGGGACGAGGTACCAGACCGGCTCGCCCTTGGCGACCCGGTTGCGGCAGTCCGTGGAGGAGATGGCCAGCGCCGGGACCTCCACCAGGGAGACCCCGCCCACCGGGAGCCCGGCGTCCGACAGGGTGTGCCCCGGCCGGGTGCACCCGATGAAGTGGGCGAGCGAGAAGAGCTCGTCGGAGTCCCGCCAGGAGAGGATCTGGGCGAGCGCGTCCGCGCCGGTGATGAAGAACAGGTCGGCGTCCGGGTGCAGCGCGTGCAGGTCGCGCAGGGTGTCGACGGTGTACGTCGGGCCCTCGCGGTCGATGTCGATGCGGCTGACCGAGAACTGCGGGTTCTCCGCGGTGGCGATGACCGTCATCAGGTAACGGTCCTCGGCCGGGCTGACCTCACGGTCGCTCTTCTGCCACGGCTGCCCGGTCGGGACGAAGATCACCTCGTCCAGGTGGAACGCGCTGGCGACCTCGCTGGCGGCGACCAGGTGCCCGTGGTGGATCGGGTCGAAGGTGCCGCCCATCACGCCGAGACGGCGCTTCTCCCGCGCCGGTACACCGGGATTCCCGGTCTGCTCTCCCATGGCGCCACACCTTACGCGACGCCCGTTGCGGTGCGGGAACGGCCGGGTGACGGGCGTCCCGGGGGCGGTACCGCACCCCGGGCCACCGTCGGCCGGGTCAGCGGTCCCGGTTGAAGCGGGTGGTCACGAAGAGCAGCACCAGGAGGACGAACAGCGCGGCGCCACCCGTCAGGTACGGGTTGAGGCTGTCGTGGTTGCCCCCCTCGCCCTCGTTCGCGAGGAGGTTCAGGACGGGGAGTGCGGCGGCAGTGCTCATGGTCGGCGGGACCTTCTCGGCTCGGGTGGCGGGCAGGGGGTGTCGTGCGGGCCGGTGAGGGCCCACCCGTCATCGTACGGGGGGTTACACGGCAACCGCTCGGCGGCCCACCGCGGCTGAAGCGCCGTGAGCCGGGGCCCGGCGGCGGCGGGCGGACGGGCCCGTCCCGGGCCGGTGTCAGTTGTTGCGGCCGGCCCGCAGCAGGATCCAGGCCAGCAGGCCCACGCCGACGAACGACGCGACCACGATGATCCGCAGGAAGAGCCCGGGGCCGTTCTCCGCGGAGATCGGGGCGGCCAGGCTGGCAAGGGCGGCGGTGGACATCTGCGGGCTCCTCGGACTGCACGGTGCCGCGGCCTGAGGTGGCCCGGCTCTCCCGGGCATTCAGGGTAAACCGCCCTCACACCCGCGCCGCCCACCGCCCCCGCGGGCGCCGTCCGCGCCGCCCCGGACGGCCGGCGCGCCACTCGGGACACGCCGTCGGGGACGAGTGCGCAACCGCGGACGTTGTCCGGACAGTCGTTGCAGACGAAGACCAGCGGGGGCCGGCCGGGGACCGGGGCCACCGTCGACAGGGAGGCAGTCACACATGACCGACACGACCGCGAAGACCCCGAGCCGGCGCCGCCAGCGCTTCCCGGAGATCTCCACCCGGGCCTGGGAGCACCCGGCGGACCGCTCGGCGCTCGTCGCGCTGCGCAAACTGACCGGTTTCGACGACGTGCTGAAGAGGCTCGCCGGCCTCGTCTCCGAGCGCTCGATCCGGCTGATGTTCCTGGCCACCGCCGTGAAGACCTCCGAGCGGCAGTTCCCCGAACTGCACGAGATGGTCCGCGACGCCGCCTACGTGCTCGACCTGGAGAAGGTGCCGGACCTCTACGTCACCCAGGACCCGACGGTCAACGCCTACTGCATCGGCATCGACACGCCGGTGATCGTGGTGACCAGCGGCCTGGTGGAGCTGCTGGACGAGGAGGAGCTCCGCTCGGTGATCGGCCACGAGGTCGGCCACGCGATGTCCGGGCACGCCGTCTACCGGACGATGCTGATGATCCTCACCAACATCGCCACCCGGATAGCCTGGGTTCCGCTCGGCAACCTGGCGATCATGGCCATCGTCACCGCGCTCAAGGAGTGGTTCCGCAAGGCCGAGCTCTCCAGCGACCGGGCCGGCCTGCTGGCCGGGCAGGACCTCCAGGCCTCGATGCGGGCGCTGATGAAGCTGGCCGGCGGCCACAACCTCGCCGAGATGAACGTCGACGCCTTCCTGGAGCAGGCCGCGGAGTACGAGAAGGCCGGCGACCTGCGCGACGGCGTGCTCAAGCTGCTGCAGGTGCTGCCGCAGAGCCACCCGTTCGCGGTGGTGCGGGTCGCCCAGCTGAAGAAGTGGGCCGAGAGCGAGGAGTACCGCTCCATCCTGGCCGGCGCCTACCCGCGCCGCACCGACGACCCGGACACCTCGGTCGGCGAGCAGTGGCGGGCCGCCGCCGAGCACTACACGACCTCGGTCAAGGAGAGCAAGGACCCGCTGATGGGCCTCATCCGCGACGTCGCGGGCGGCGCGGCCTCGGTCGGCGGCAAGCTGCGCGACACCTTCACCGGGGCCGGGCGCGCCAACGGCAACGGCAGCGGCGGGAACGGCGGCAAGGAGGGCGGCTCGGGCGACAACGGCTGAGGCACCGCCCGCGGAAACGTTCCGACGGCCCCCGGTCACCCGGCCGGGGGCCGTCGGCGGTCGTCGGGGGTCGCAGGGGCGCGGGCGGCCTCAGCTGCCCGCCAGCACCCCGCACACCTGCCAGGCCGGCCGCGCGTGGTTGCCCGGGTCCACCGTCTGCGGCCCGGCCGGCGACGCGGTGGCCTCCGTGCCCGCCAGCACCGGCTGCACCACCCCGGCCAGCGAGCCGTCGCACGGCGCCGGCCCGGCCTGCAGCACCGAGTCCACCAGCCGCAGCTGCGCCGCCGCCAGGTCGACCCGGTCGAACTCGAAGGTCAGCTGCCGCCGCACGGTCTCCAGGGTCACCGGCGCCCCGCTCGGCGCCCCGGCCGGCTTCAGCGCGTAGACGAAGGTGTGGTCGGTGGTGATCCGCAGCGTGCCGCTGTCCGCCTCGTCGATCCGCATCGCCCCCGCCACCTTCACGGTGTCCGCGGCCAGCGCGACCTGCGCCGGATCGAAGCGGACCAGCCAGCCGGTCAGCGCGTGGTGCCGGTCGTCGACCGGCTGGACCACGCTCGCGTCGAACTGGGCCTGCTCACCGGGGGTGACGAAGGTTCGCACCTCCGCGGTCGACCCCTGGACCAGCACCGCCGGCGACAGCGAGGACGCCACCAGGTAGCGCTGCACGGTGTCGAGCGCCTTGGTCACCTCGACCCGGGAGAAGTGCCCGCTCGCCGCCCCGGTCGGCGTGCCCAGCCCGACCGCACCGTCGCCGTAGCCCTGCGGCAGGCCGGCGAAGGGGTTGGCAGGGTCGGCGACCGCGTGGACCGGCGAGGCCGGGGTCAGCGCCACCAGGCTCACGGTCAGCTGGCTGCCCTGGGGGCGGGCGGTGGGCCGCACCGGCGAACTGACGCCGAAGTACACGGCGGCGCCGAACGCCAGCAGGATCACCAGCAGCAGCGCGAGCGCCTGCCGGGGCACGGTGCCGAGCGGGCCCAGCCGGACCTTCGGCCGGGTGGGCCGGCCGAACGCGCCGGACAGCCGCTCGCGGGCCGACAGCTCCTGGATCCGGGCAGCCCGGACGAACGATTCGTCGAAGACGACGGACCGGTACTCGTCCTCGTTTCCGGAACCACCCTCGGGCGCACCCTCCGGAGGCTCACGCGGGTCACCCATGACACCAGGGTAAGGCGCACCCTCGCCCCTCCACGAGGGTCCTGCGACAGATCGCCGCAAACCCTCCGTGACCGGTCACGGCCGCCTCCGGGCACCCCGTCGCGCCGCCCCCGCCACCCCGCGGTTCAGCCCGTCGGCGCGGTGACCACGAGCGAGGGCTCGACCTGCGGCGGCGCCGGGTCGACCCCGGGACTGCTGCTGCCGGACTCGGGCCGCCGGGGCGTCCCGCCGGCCCCGCCCACGCCCTGGTAGATCGCCGCGACCGCGACCGCGACCAGGCTCACGCCCATGATCACGGCGAGCACCCAGGCCACCGGGCGGTGCCAGCGCTGCTGGGCGACGTACCGGCCGCGGCCCGCGCCGACCGGGTCGAAGCCCCCCGGGCGCCAGCGCCGCGGGCGCCGTCTCCCGGAGGCCCGGCCGGGGCCGGTCCACGGATCGGGGTAGAGGTGGTCGTCGTCGAGCCGGCTCGGGTACGACCGCAGCTCCAGCGGCAGTCCGTCCCCGGCCGGGGCGTCATAGGCCCAGCCCGGACCCGTCGTGTCCGGCTCGAACCGGGCCTCGGCAGCGGCGAGCTGCCGCTCCTTGGCCGTCGGCTCGTGCACGGCGGCGGATCGCACGAAGGCCTCGTCGAAGACCACGGTGGCGAACTCGTCGTCCGCACCACCGTGGTCGGCACCGTCGGGGTACGGCAAGCCCCCCACATCGTCAGCCACGGATTCAGCGTATTACCGGGCGGGCGATTTGTCTGGGGCTCGGGGCAGTTGGTCCGTCACTCGTGTGACGGCCGGCCGGCGCCGGACGGCCCGGACGGGCTCAGCCGGCGGCCGCGGCGCCGCCCACGGTCGGCGTCGCCGCGCCCCGGACGTGGCCGTCACCAGTGACGATGTACTTGGTGCTGGTCAGCTCGGGCAGGCCCATCGGGCCGCGGGCGTGCAGCTTCTGGGTGGAGATGCCGATCTCGGCGCCGAAGCCGAACTCACCGCCGTCGGTGAACCGGGTCGAGGCGTTGACGGCGACCGTGGTGGAGTCGACGAGCTGGGTGAAGCGGCGGGCGGCGGCCTGCGAGGTGGTGACGATGGCCTCGGTGTGGCCGGAGGTCCAGCGGCGGATGTGCGCCACGGCGGCGTCCAGCGAGGGGACGACGGCGGCCGCGATGTCGTACGACAGGTACTCGGCCTCCCAGTCCTCGTCGGTGGCGGGCAGCACGGTCGCGGCCGTGCCCTCGGCGGCCTTGAGCACCGCGTCGTCGCCGTGCACGGTGACCCCGGCCTCGGCGAGCGCGGCGAGCGCGAGCGGCAGGAAGGCGTCGGCGACGTCCTGGTGGACGAGCAGGGTCTCGGCCGAGTTGCAGACGCTGACCCGCTGGGCCTTGGAGTTGAGCAGGATGCCGACGGCCATCGCGAGGTCGGTCTCGGCGTCGACGTAGACGTGGCAGTTGCCGGTGCCGGTCTCGATGACGGGGACGGTGGAGCCCTCGACGACGGTGCGGATCAGCGAGGCCCCGCCGCGCGGGATGAGCACGTCGACCAGGCCGCGGGCGCGCATCAGCTCCTGCACCGACTCCCGGCTCTCGCCCGGGACGAGCTGGACCGCGTCGGCGGGCAGCCCGGCGGCGGCGACCGCGTCGCGCACCACGGCGACCAGCGCGGTGTTGGAGCGGTAGGCGGAGGCGGAGCCGCGCAGCAGCACGGCGTTGCCGGACTTCAGGCAGAGCGCGGCGGCGTCGACGGTGACGTTGGGGCGGGCCTCGTAGATGATGCCGACGACGCCGAGCGGGACGCGGACCTGCCGCACGTCCAGGCCGTTGGGCAGGGTGTAGCCGCGCACGACCTCGCCGACCGGGTCCGGCAGGCCGGCCACCGAGCGGACGTCGGCGGCGACGGCGGCGATCCGCTCCTCGGTGAGGGTGAGCCGGTCGATCACCGACTCGGCGGTGCCGGCCGCGCGGGCGCGCTCGACGTCCTCGGCGTTGGCGGCGGTGATCTCGGCGGCACGGGCGACCAGGGCGTCGGCGACCGCCAGCAGCGCGGCGTCCTTGGTGCCGCGCGGCAGCGGGGCGAGCGAGGCGGCCGCCTCCCGGGCTCGGCGCGCTACGGCGAGGACGGGGCTGTCGGCGGTGGCGAGGTCGCTGCTCATGCGCCCAGCGTAGTGGAGGGCCCGCACCCTCCCCCGCCCCATTTCACCCGGTGAGACACCCCTTCTCCCCCGGGCTCGCTCGCCTCCGGGCCGCCCCGGACGGGTGCCGGCGGTCGGCGCTCCGGTGCCCCCTCGATCCCTCCGGGGCCTCCTCGCTCCTCCCCTCCGGCACCCGCGCGGCCCTTCGGCCCGCCCGCCGCGGACACGTCCGGTCCGGCCCGCTCACGGGGAGGTCTCAGTACGGGTGGACCCCGCCCAGTTGCGGGGCCGGGCCGGCGAAGCCCTCGGCGACGCGCTTGTGGTAGGTCGCCCGGTCCACCACCTCCAGGCCGACGATCTCCCACGGCGGCAGCTTGGCCGTCACCTTGTGCTCGCCCCACAGCCGCAGCGCGATCGCCGCCGCGTCGTGCAGGTCCCGGGCCTGCTCCCAGTAGCGGATCTCGGCGTGGTCGGCGGCGTAGCGCGCGGTCAGGAAGAACGAGTGGTCGTGCGCCAGCCGCTCAAGGCCGGCCCGCAGCTCGGACAGCGGGGTGACCGACCCGGCCACGCTGAGCACCACGTGCCAGAGCCTGGCCTGTTCGGGTCCGACGGGCGGTTCGGCGCCGGGGCGCCGCTCCGTGCGGAGCCGGTGCACCGTCCCGGGTCCCTGGGGCGGCGGACCGGCCGGCCCGGCGGCGCCGTCGTCCGCGCCGCCGTCGATGCTGGTCAGCCGCCGGCCCGCGGTCCCTCCGGTCAGCGCTGCCTCGCGCCTGCGTTCCACCGGCGGCCTCCTGTTCGGCGATGTCGTGTCGTCGTACCCGCCGGCCCCGGCCGGCGCGCGTACGACCGCGCCCCTCCTCGCCCGTGGCCGGGCGTGCTCCCCGTGCGGAGCCGCCCGCGCTTCCGGCGGTCCGGCGGCGGGTCAGCCGCGCAGGACGACCAGGTCGTCGCGGTGGACGACCTCCCGCTCGTAGGCGGCGCCGAACTCCTGGGCCAGGTCCCGGGTGGACCGGCCGAGCAGGCGGGGCAACTCCCTCGCATCAAAGTTGACCAGTCCGCGCGCCACGATGTGGCCGTTTTCGGCAAGAAGGTCCACCGGATCACCCGCGGCGAACTCGCCGTCGACCTTGGTGACCCCGGCCGGCAGCAGCGAGGCGCCGCCGGAGACGACGGCGTCGACGGCGCCGGCGTCCAGGTGCAGGGCGCCGCGCGGGCTGCTGGCGTGGGCGAGCCAGAGCATCCGGTCGGAGGAGCGGCTGCCGGTGCGCAGGAACAGGGTGCCGGTGGGGCGGCCGGCCAGCGCGTCGGCGGCGTGGCTGGCGGCGGTGAGCACGACGGGGATACCCGCGCCGGTGGCGATCCGGGCGGCCTCGACCTTGGTGACCATGCCGCCGGTGCCGACCCCGGCCTTGCCGGCGCTGCCGATCTCGATGCCGTCGAGGTCGTGCGGTCCGGCGACCTGGTCGATCCGGCTGGTGCCGGGGCGGGACGGGTCGCCGTCGTAGAGGCCGTCGACGTCGGAGAGCAGGACGAGCAGGTCGGCGCGGACCAGGTGGGCGACGAGGGCGGCCAGCCGGTCGTTGTCGCCGAACTTGATTTCGGCGGTGGCGACGGTGTCGTTCTCGTTGACGACCGGCATCGCGCCCATCGCCAGCAGCTGGTCGAGGGTGCGGTAGGCGTTGCGGTAGTGGGCGCGGCGGCTGGCGTCCTCGGCGGTGAGCAGGACCTGGCCGACGCGCAGGCCGTAGCGGGCGAAGGAGGCGGTGTAACGGGCGATCAGCAGGCCCTGGCCGACGCTGGCGGCGGCCTGCTGGCGGGCGAGGTCCTTGGGCCGCTTCTCCAGGCCGAGCGGGGAAAGGCCGGCGGCGATGGCGCCGGAGGAGACGAGCACGATCTCGGGGGCGTCGGGGCGGGTGCGAACCTTGGCGAGGGCGTCGACCAGGGCGTCGACCCGGTCGGCGTCGATGCCGCCGGCGGCCGTGGTCAGTGAGGAGGAGCCGACCTTGACGACGATGCGCCGCGCGGTCAGCACCTCCGCCCGCAGTTCGTCCTCGCTCATCTCGGGTTCGCCCTTCCGGTGTGGTGCGCTGGCGGCGGGCGCGGGCCCGGCCTGTCCCCCGCAATCTACGCGATCGGGGCCTGCGGACGGCATCGCGTTCCGCCCGCCGGACAGCGTCCGGCCCGGCCGCCGGGCGGCCCACGGCGCGTCAACGCCGAGGCCCCCGCCGCCCGTTGGCGCGGGTGGCGGGGGCCTGTCGGTGTCCCGGGGGCGGGCCGGCTCAGTAGTCCTCGTCGTCGCCCTCGATGGCGGCCTGGCGGCCGCTGGAGAGCGCCTCGAAGGCGAGGTACTCGGCCTCGGCGGCGTCCTTGCCCTTCTGCTTGTCGCGGCGGCGGTCGACGGCCGGGCGCTGGGTCTCGAAGCGGTGGTCCTCACCGCGGCGGCCGAGCATCTCGGCGCCGGCGGCCATGGTCGGCTCCCAGTCGAAGACGACGGCGTTCTCGTCGGGGCCGATGATGACGGTGTCGCCCTCGTGCGCGCCGACCTTCCACAGCTCCTGCTCGACGCCGAGGCGGGCCAGCCGGTCGGCGAGGTAGCCGACGGCCTCGTCGTTGGAGAAGTCGGTCTGCCGCACCCAGCGCTCGGGCTTGCCGCCGCGGATGCGGTAGGCGCCGTCCTCCTCGGTGATGGTGAAGCCGGCGTCGTCCACGGCGACCGGCCGCAGCACGACCCGGGTGGACTCCTCGACCGGCTTGGCGGCGCGGGCCTCGGCGACGATCTGCGCCATGGCGAAGCTCAGTTCGCGCAGGCCCTTGCGGGAGGCGGCGGACACCTCGAAGACGCGGTAGCCGCGCTCCTCCAGGGAGGCGCGGGTGAGGTCGGCGATGTCCTGGCCGTCGGGCACGTCGACCTTGTTGAGGGCGACCAGCCGCGGCCGGTCGTCGAGGCCGCCGTACTGGGCGAGTTCGTCCTCGATGGTCTCCAGGTCGCTCAGCGGGTCGCGGCCGGGCTCCAGGGTGGCGCAGTCCAGGACGTGCACGAGGACGGAGCAGCGCTCGACGTGCCGCAGGAACTCCAGGCCGAGGCCCCTGCCCTGGCTGGCGCCGGGGATCAGGCCGGGGACGTCGGCGACGGTGTAGACGGTGTCGCCGGCGGTGACCACGCCGAGGTTGGGGATCAGGGTGGTGAACGGGTAGTCGGCGATCTTCGGCTTGGCGGCGGAGAGCACGGAGATCAGCGAGGACTTGCCGGCGCTCGGGTAGCCGACGAGGGCGACGTCGGCGACGGACTTGAGCTCCATCACGATGTCGCGGGCGTCACCGGGCTCGCCGAGCAGCGCGAAGCCGGGGGCCTTGCGGCGGGCGGAGGCGAGCGCGGCGTTGCCGAGGCCGCCGCGGCCGCCCTGGGCGGCGACGAAGCTGGTGCCGTGGCCGACGAGGTCGGCGAGCACGTTGCCCTGCTTGTCCAGGACGACGGTGCCGTCCGGCACGGCGAGGACGAGGTCCTGGCCGTCGGCGCCGGTGCGGTGGCCGCCGGCGCCGGGCTTGCCGTTGGTGGCCTTGCGCTTGGGCGAGTGGTGGTATTCGAGCAGGGTGGTGACCTGCGCGTCGACGGTGAGGATGATGCTGCCGCCCTCGCCGCCGTTGCCGCCGTCCGGGCCGCCGAGCGGCTTGAACTTCTCGCGGTGCACGGAGGCGCAGCCGTGGCCCCCGCTGCCCGCGGCGACATGGAGCTCGACGCGGTCCACGAAGGTGGTCATGGGTGTGCCTCCGATGTGAAAGAAGATGGTTCTGCCTGCGGTAAAGCGCGAAGGGTGGACCGGAACATTCCGGCCCACCCTTCAGTGTGAGTCAGGTGTGACTCAGGCCTCGACGGCCACGACGTTGACGACCTTGCGGCCGCGGCGGGTGCCGAACTGCACGGCACCGGCGGTCAGCGCGAACAGAGTGTCGTCGCCACCGCGGCCGACACCGGCACCCGGGTGGAAGTGGGTGCCGCGCTGGCGGACGATGATCTCGCCGGCGGAGACGACCTGGCCGCCGAAGCGCTTCACGCCGAGGCGCTGGGCGTTCGAGTCACGGCCGTTGCGGGTAGAGCTTGCGCCCTTCTTGTGTGCCATCTGGCTATCCCCTTACTTGACCGAGTCGATGCTGGTGATGCGCACCGCGGTGTGCTGCTGGCGGTGACCCTGGCGACGGCGGTAGCCCGTCTTGTTCTTGTAACGCAGGATGACGATCTTGTCACCCTTGGTCTGGTCGACGACCTCGGCGTGGGCCTTGACGCCGGCCAGCACCCACGGGTCGGAGGTGACGGCCTCGCCGTCGACCACCAGGATGGTGGAGAGCTCCACCGAGTCACCCGGCTTGGCCTCGATACGGTCGATCTCCAGCACGTCGCCGACGGCGACCTTGTGCTGGCGGCCGCCTGCGCGAACGATCGCGTACATGCGGTACCTACTTTCCCAACTCGGTCGGAGCTCCTGATGCCAGCCACCTGGGTACGGACACAGGGGACCTCTCCCATGGGCCTCTCGCGAGGACCGGGAGGTGATGTGCTCGGGAGCGTGGCGTAGACACGCCAGTGGTCAAGAATACGGACCGGCCGCCGCGGGGGCAAACCGGCCCGTACGGGTCCGGGGCGGAGGGTGTCCGCCCCGGACCGGGCACTACTCGGCCGCCGTATCACCCTCGGCGGCCGCCGCCTTCTTGGCCGCCGCGCTCGTCCGCTTGGTGGCGGTCTTGCGGGCGGTGGTCTTCTTCGCCGCCGCCGTCGTCTTCTTGGCGGCGGTGGTCTTCTTGGCGGCGGTCTTGCGGGCCGCCCGCTTCTTCGGCGCCGGCGCCTCCTCGGCGGGCTCCTCGGTGACGGCGGGCTCCCCGGCGGCCGGCTCCTCGACGGCCGGCTCCTCGACGGCCGGCGCGGTGACGGCCGGCTCCTCGACGGGGGCCTCGGCGGGGGCCGGTGCGGCCGCCTCCTCGGTCACGACCGTCGCCTGCGCCTCGGCCGGCTGTTCCCCGGCCGGGGCCTCGGCGGCCGGGCTGACGGCCGCGAGGGCCGACTCCAGCGCCGCCTCGGCCTTGGCCTGCAGCACCACGATCTCCGCCTCGCCCGGCGCACCGGCCGGGGCGGTCGCCTTGCGCACCGCCCGGCGG
>NZ_JBHYUU010000112.1:0-12691 GCF_042749955.1 Kitasatospora sp. NPDC059462
GTCGGCCTGGGGGCGCCCCCCCGGCCGCGGAACGACGGCCGTACCGTCCAAACCCCCCCCACGCGGAGGTTACGGCACCACACCGCGCGCGCAGCACTCCTGCTCGCGCGCCGAGAACGCCCGGTCGGGCGCGGCGGGGAGCCTGATGAGGGCCGCGTCCGACCGGGTTCCGCCCGGCCGCATCCGGCGGTCGGCGGCGCCGGGCCTGCCGGACCGACCGGGGGCGTCGGTGCCGGCAGGCCCGCGCGCGTCCGGGGCTCAGCCGGGTGCGGGCCCCCCGGACGCGGGGCCGGGCCCCTCGGACGGCAGCCGGCGCGGGCCGGGGCCGTCGGCGCCGAGCGTATCGCCCGGGTTGAGCACCCGGCAGCGGCGCAGCGACAGGCAGCCGCAGCCGATGCAGCCGGTCAGTTCGCGCTCCAGCCGCTCGATCTCCCGGCGCCGGGCCGCGAGCAGCGCCGCCCAGCGGCGCGAGATCCGCTCCCAGTCGCGTTTGTCCGGCATCCGGTCGGCGGGCAGGCCCGCGAACACCTCGGCCACCTCGGACAGCGGGACGCCGAGCCGTTTGGCGACCAGGATCAGCGACAGCCGGCGCAGCACGTACCGGTGGTAGCGGCGCTGGTTGCCGGAGGTCCGCTCGGAGGCGATCAGCCCCTGCTCCTCGTAGAACCGCACCGCGGAGGTGGCCAGGCCGGTCCGTTCGGCGACCTGGCCGACGGTCAGCAGATCGGCCGGGCGGGGTCCGGAGCCCAGGCCCCCGGGAGCGGGTGCGGAGCTGCTCATCGGCATCCTTGACTTCAAGTCCTGTTGAACTACTAGCGTACCGAAGCGTGACCGACTCCTCGTCCGCCCGGACCACCACCACCCGCTCCGACCAGGGACGTCACGCTCGGGGAGCGGGTCCGGCGACGTCCTCCGGCGGCTGGGGCGAACTGTTCTCCCGGCCGTTCGCCGCCCCGGCCTCGATCCTCGCCGGGGGCGTCGCGCTGTACGCGATGAACCTCTACTTCACCGCCGCCCTGCTGCCCTCGATCGTCGAGGACATCGGCGGGGCCCGCTACTACGCGTGGGTGGCGACCGGCTTCCTGATCGCCGCGGTGGTCTCCGCGATGCTGGTCAGCCGGCTGCTGGCCCGGCTCGGGCCCTCGCGCGCCTATCTGACCGGGTTCCTGGTGTTCGCCGGCGGCGCCGGGCTGACCGCGCTCAGCCCGTCGATGGAGGCGCTGATCGTCGGCCGGGTCGTCCAGGGTCTGGGCGGCGGGCTGATGGCCGGCCTCGGCTACGCGGTGATCCGCACCGCGCTGCCGGAACGGCTGTGGACCAGGGCGGCCGGGCTGGTGTCCGCGATGTGGGGCGTGGGCACGCTGGTGGGCCCCTCGCTGGGCGGGCTCCTCGCCGGGCTGGGCCTGTGGCGCGGGGCGTACGCGCTGCTGCTGGCGGCGGCCGTGGTGCTGGCCGTGCTCGCCCGGCGCTCATTGCCGGGCCCGTCCGGAACCGGGCGCCCGGCCGAGCCGCTGCCACTGGCCCCGCTGCTGCTGCTGACCCTCGCGGCGGCCGTCTTCAGCGTCAGTTCGACGGTGCCGCGCGGCTGGGCGACGGTGCTCTGCGTCGTGCTGGGCCTGGCGCTGCTGGCCGGCTTCGTGCTGGCCGAGCGCGGCGGCGCGGCGACCGTCCTGCCGAAGCTCACCTACCGGCGCGGCAACCACCTGAAGTGGATCTACCTGACCGTCGCGGTGTACTGCGCCGGCGTGATGACCGAGACCTTCATCCCGCTGTTCGGCCAGGAGCTGGGCGGACTGAGCCCGCTGGCGGCCGGGTTCCTGGGCGCGACGGTGTCGGCGGGCTGGACGGGCGCGCAGCTGTTCAGCGTCGGCCTGGCCTCGGAGCGGGCCCGGGCGCTGGCGGTCCGGCTCGGCCCGGCGGTGCTCACGGCGGGCCTGCTGGCGTACGGCCTGCTGCAGACCGGGTCGGCGTCCGGGGCGCGGGTGCTGCTGTGGGCGCTGGTGCTGGTCGCGGGTGGCACGGGCATCGGCGTCGCCTTCCCGCACCTGAGCGTCACGGCGATGCGCAGCACCGACGACGAGGCGGAGGGCGCCAAGGCCGCGGCCGGGCTCAACACCACCCAGCTGATCGCCTTCTCGGTGAGCTCGGCGCTGGCCGGGACGCTGGTGAACGCGGGCGGGGACTCGACCCTGGACGGGGCCCGGTACCTCGTCCTCGGGTTCGGGGCGCTGACCGTGTTCGGCACCGTGACCGCGGCGATGAGCCTGCGGCGCCCGGGCGCGCGCTGAGCGGCGTGCGCCGAGGGGTGCGTGTGAGGGGTGCGCGTGAGGGGCGTGCGCCGAGGCGGACGCGCGGACGCCCCGGCCTCCGAGGGGAGGGCCGGGGCGTCCGTTCCTTCCGTGGTCCCTGTCTTCCACGGGGGGACCCGGTGCTCAGGACACCGGGGGTGCGGGGGGCGTCAGGACGCGGGGCCGACCCGGACGGTGGTGATCCGTCCGCCCTGGGCCTCGCGGACCACCTCGATCCGGGTGTTGGTGTCCGGCACGTTCACCGCGAGCTGCGGGGTGGCCGGGTCCCGGTAGACACCGGTGCGGTCGTTGAAGACCGGGACGGCCGGCTTGGACTCGATCCGCACCGGGACGCCCGCCCTGTGCAGGGTGAAGGCGGTGGTCGGCTTGAGCGAGAAGGTCGCGTCGTAGGTCTGCGCCCGGCCGTTGACCAGGGTGCCGTCGGCGAACCGGATCGGCGCCGGGCGGGCGTCGATCGGCAGGATCAGACCGCCGCCGGGGTGGTCCTTGGTGTTGTTGTCGCCGTAGGCGGTGTCCCAGAGCCAGATGAGCACGCCCTCCTGGTACGGGTAGGTGTCGACGATGTCCTTCTTGCCGTCGACGCCGGTGTAGCCGAAGTTGTACGGGCCGGTCTTCAGGAACGCTCCGTAGCCGGCGTAACGGCGGTTCTCCACCAGGTAGGCGCGCGGGTGCTGCTGGACGTGGGTGCGGCCGGTGATGACCGTGAAGCCGGTGGCGACCCAGCCGGCCGTGCCGTTCTCGGCGCCGTCGGCGAACAGCTCGGTGCCGCCGGCGGTGATCCGCACCGCGTCGACCAGCACGCCCTTGCCGTGGGTGTTGTTGTCCGAGGTGACGTGGAAGCGGAGCCTGACGTTCTTCCCGGCGTAGCCGTCCAGCGGGATGTGCAGCTGCCGGTAGGCGCCGGACGTGCCGCTCAGGCCGGGGACGTTGGCGCTGGTGCTGCCGATCGGGGCGCCGTCCACGGTGCCGGGCAGGGCCGTCCAGCGCTTGCCGCCGTCGGTCGAGGCCTCGACGGTCAGGAAGTCGTAGTCCTGCTCGACGTCGTACCAGACCGCCGCGTCGAGGGCGGCCGGGCCGCCGACCGCGGTGAGGTCGACGTCACGGGCCAGCGCGTTGTCCAGGTCGTCGCCGGTCCCGCTCCACCACTGCCGGGCGCCCTCGCGGGGGTCGGCGAGGTCGGTGCTGGTGGTGCTGTCCGGCAGGTGGACCAGGACGGCCTGCGCCTGGTCGGTGTTGTAGCCGCTGACGCCGAGGGCGTGGCTGGAGCGGGTGGCGGCCTGCGCCTCGTCGTAGTCGAGCCAGCCGAACTGCAGCTTGCTCCAGGCGTCGAGGTCGCCGGGGTAGCCGCCGGTGGTGTTCTTCCCCTTGCCCAGGTACGAGCCGGAGGACATCAGCGACCAGAAGTTGACGCTGTTGTCGCCGCCGTTGGTGCTGTAGAGGTCGGGCAGGCCGAGGTTGTGGCCGAACTCGTGGGCGAACAGGCCGACGCCGCTGTTCTCGCCGGCCTGGACGTAGTCGTAGACGTACAGGCCGGTGTCGCCGACCGGCGCGCCGCCGATCCGGTTGCCCTCCGGGCCGACCTGGCCGGTGGGGTCGGGGAAGGTCCAGCTGCGGTGCGCCCAGAGCGCGTCGGCGCCCTGCGTGCCGCCGCCCCAGGTCTCGTCGACGCCCGCGTGCACCACGACGACGTTGTCGAGGTAGCCGTCGGGCTGGGCGAACTCGCCGTCCTTGTCGTGGTCGTAGCGGTCGTAGACGTCGTACTGGGCCAGCTCGGCCTTCACGTCGGCGGCCGTGCGGCCCGCGGCGAGCTGGCTGTCGTACCAGGCCTTGACGGCGTCCCGGATGAACTCCTGGCCCTGGGTCCAGGCGCCGGAGCCCTGCGGGCCCTTGTTGGAGCCGTACCGGGCCTCGTTCCAGGGCAGGGTGACCCAGTCGCTGACGGTGCCCTCGATGTCGTAGCGGCCGGAGGACTGGGTGCGGTAGTAGTTGCGCATCGAGACCGCGCCGGGCGTGTCGTCGAAGAACATCTGCTGGTAGTACTGCCGGCTGAAGTCCTGGTTCCAGAGCGTGTGGTTGTCGCTCCTGCCGGGCTTCGGAATGGCGTTGTGCTGCGGCCCGGGGGTGCCGCCGTAGCGGGGCTGGCCGTTGTGGAGCGTGGTGGTGTCCACCTGGTCGCCGAACTGGGCGAGGATGACGAAGACCTTGTCCTTGCGCTGCTGGGCGAGCTGGACGTAGTCGTTGCCGATCCGCACCTTGGCGGGTGCCCGGCGGCCGGCGCTCTTCGCCACGGCGCCCTTGTTGACCTGTTCCAGGGCCTTGGTGCGCAGCGACTGGCGCTCGCGCTCCTGCGGGGCGAGCGGGGCGGGCGGGGCTTCGAGGCCGCCGGCCTCGGCGCCGGAGCCGCTCTCGGCGGTGAGGGCGGGCGCGGGGGAGGGGGTGGCGGCCTGGGCGGGGGAGCCGAGGAGGGTGGCCGCTATCGCGCTCGTGGTGAGCGCGGCCGCGAACGCCGCGGACAGTCTGCGCAACTGACCGGTCCTTTCCGGACGGGGGTGGTCGGGTGAGCGCAGGTAATATTTCACATGTCATGGGTCACGCGGAAGACTTCGGACGTCCCGGCCCCGCAACGCCGGCCGTCCCGGCCCCGTGACGACGCCGGACCCCCGTGCCCCGCAACGCCGGACGCCGCACGGCCCGGGTGGGGCCGTGCGGCGCTCGGAAGGTGGGGCGGGGTCGGCCGGTCAGCCCAGGGAGGCCCGCAGGAAGGCGAGTTCGGCCTGCGCCAGCTGCTCGTTCACACCGCCCGGGGTCATGTGGGTGATCCCGGGCAGGGCCAGCAGGCTGTGCGGGCGGCCGGCCCTGGTGAGCGCCTGGGAGAGCAGCAGGGTGTGCGAGGGGTGCACGTTGTCGTCGGCCAGGCCGTGGATCAGCAGCAGCGGCCGGGTCAGTGACGGCGCGTCGTCCAGCAGGCAGTCGGCCGCGTAGCCCTCCGGGTTCGCCTGCGGCAGGTCGAGGTAGCGCTCGGTGTACGCGGTGTCGTAGAGCCGGAAGTCGGTGGGCGGGGCGCCCGCGCAGGCCGCGTGGAAGACGTCCGGGCGGCGCAGCACGGCCATTGCCGCGAAGTAGCCGCCGTAGGACCAGCCGCGCACGCCGACCCGGCCGAGGTCGAGGTCGGGGTGCGCGGCGCCGAGTGCGAGCAGCGCGTCCACCTGGTCGTCCAGTGCCACCTGGGACATCCGGCGGAAGATGGTCCGGGTGAAGGCGGGGGAGACGAACGGGGTGCCGCCGTTGTCGACGGTGACCACCGCGAAGCCCTGGTCGGCCCACCACTGCTTGAGCTGCCAGCGGCGCGGCTCGTTGGCCACCGCCTGGTAGCCGGGGCCGCCGTAGACGTCGAGCAGCACGGGCAGCCGGCGGCCGGGCACGTGTCCGCGCGGGTAGACCACGGCGCTCGGCAGGGCGCGCTCGGTGACCCGGGCCAGCTGCGGGCGGACCCGGTGGGGCAGCGCGGCCGAGCGGTCCGCCAGGGCGGTGACGCCCTGCGGGGTGAGGGCCTCGCGGCGCACGCCGTCCGGGCCGGCCGAGGTGAGCAGCAGGGTCTCGCCGACGGCCAGGGCGCTGTGCACGCCGGGGCCCTCGGAGATCCGCTCGGGCGCGCCGCCGTCCGGGTCGACCAGGTGCACGTGCTGGTCGAACGGGTCGCCCTCGCCGGTCTCGCAGAGCAGCTTCCCGCGCAGCCGGCCGACCACCCGGCGGATCTGCAGACCGGTGGTGTCCAGCGGCTTGCCGTCCAGCGCCAGGCCGCGGGCCTCGGGGGTGTCGAGCACGGTGAGCAGCCGGCCGTCGTCCAGCCGGGCGGGGGTGCCGGGCAGGTCGTCGACCCAGAACGCGTCGGTGGTGCGGGAGAGTTCGGTGGTGGTGCCGGTGGCCGGGTCGGCGCTCAGCAGCAGGACGTTCTGCTGCAGCCGGTCGGCGACGGTGAGCAGCAGCTCCTCGTCGCCGGCCCACTCGGCGGCGCACAGGTAGGGGAAGGCGGCGGTGTCCCAGGCGAGTTCGACCCGCGTGCCGTCCAGGCCGAGCACCCAGAGCCGGACCTTGGCGTTGGGGCCGCCGGCCTGCGGGTAGGCGAACTGCTCGGGGGCCTGCTCGGGGTGGGCCGGGTCGGCGAAGTGGCGCGGCGGGAGGGCGGACTCGTCCACCCGGGCGGCCAGCACGGCGCCGCCGTCCGGGCGCCACCAGTGGCCGCGGTGGCGGCCCAGCTCCTCGGCGGCGGCGAACTCGGCGACGCCCCAGCGGGCGCCGTCGTCCGGGCTGAGCCGCTGGCGGCCGGGGACGTCGGCGGAGGCGACGTACAGGGCGTCGTCGGCGACGTAGGCGACGAGTTCGCCGGTCGTGTTGGGGCGGGGGTCGAAGGCCGGGCCGGCGGTGGGGATCTCGGTGCTGCGGCCGGTGGCGGTCTCGGTGCGGAAGAGCCGGCCGTCCAGGGCGAAGACGGCGACGGCGAGGTCGGGGGTGGCGGCGTAGGTGCCGATGCCGGCGGCGGTGAGCCGGCTCCGCTCCCGCAGCCGGCGTTCGACGGCGGGCAGGGCGTCGGTCGCGCCGGTGCGGCCGGGGGCGAGCGCGGTGGGGTCGGCGACCTCGCGCTCCTCGCCGGTGGCGAGGTCGAGGAGGTGCAGGCGGTCGAACGCGTCCTCGGGGCCGCTGGAGCGGAGCAGCAGCAGGCGGGTACCGTCCTGGTGGAGCGAGATCGCTCGCGGGGCACCGAAGCCGAAGCGGCCGGTCCGGGCGCTGAGGGAGAGGTAGGAGTCGGTGATGGTCACCGCCCGATGGTCGCCGCGGGAACGGCTCGCCGACCAGTGGAACGACATGTGAAATGTCACACATCACGTGATCCAGGTAACAGGAGGAGCGCATGACCGAGGCCCCGCGGACCGCCGGACCGCCCGAGCCGCTGGCCGGCACCGAGACGCTGTTCTCGCTGGACCCGGCGGTGGTCCACCTCAACCACGGCTCCTTCGGGGCCGTCCCCGTCCCCGTCCAGCAGCTCCAGCGGCGGCTGCACGAGGAGCAGGAGGCCGACCCCGACGGCTTCTTCGCCGACCTGCCCGCCCGCGTCGCCGGCGCCCGGGCCCGGATCGCCGCCGCCCTCGGCACCGAGCCGGACCTGCTCGCCCTGGTGCCCAACGTGACCGACGCGATCGCCGTCACCCTGGCCAATGTGCCGCTCTCCGCCGGGGACCAGGTGCTGGTCACCGACCACGGCTACGGCACGGTCACCGAGGCCGTCCGGCGGCGCGCCGAGGACGCCGGCGCCGAGCTGCGCACGGTGGCGCTGCCGCTGGACCTGCCCGACGGGGAGGCGGTGCGCGAGCGGGTGCTCGCCGCGGTCACCGACCGCACCGTGCTCGCCGTCCTGGACGGCATCACCTCGCCGACCGCCCGCCGGGTCGCCACCCCGGACCTGCTGCACGCCCTGCGCGGGCGCGGGGTGACCACCGTGGTGGACGCCGCGCACGAGCCCGGCATGCTGGCCGGGCCGGTCCCCGCGGAGGCCGACTTCTGGTTCGGCAACCTGCACAAGTGGGCCTTCGCCCCGAGGGCCACCGGCGTCCTGGTGGTCCGCCCGGAGTGGGCCGGCAAGATCCGCCCGCTGATCCTCTCCTGGGAGGACCACCAGGGCTACCCGGCCTCCGTGGAGTGGCGCGGCACCCTGGACTACACGCCCTACCTGGCCGCCCCGGCGGGTCTGGACCTGCTGGAGGCGTTCGGCCCGGGAGCGGTGCGCGCCCACAACGAGCGGCTCGCCGGGTACGGCGCCGCGCTGGTCGCCGAGCGGGTGGGGCTGGCGCCGCTGCCCGCCTCGGCGGGGCTGTCGATGCGCGCGCTGCGGCTGCCGCCCGGGGTCGCCGAGACGCTGCCGCAGGCGCAGGAGCTGATGGCCGCGATGTGGCGGCGGCACGCCGTGCGGACGGTGGCGCGCCCGTGGCCGGGCGGCGGGGTGCTGCGGGTGTGCGCGCAGCTGTACAACCGGGCGCCCGAGTACGAGGTGCTGGCGGCCGGGCTGGCCGGGCTGCTGGCGTAGCGGCCCGCGCGGCGCGGTGCGCCCCCCGTGGCCGGGGTCCGGCCGGCGCCGCCGCGGGCTCAGTCCGCGGCGGCGCGCAGCTCGGCGAGCAGCACGTGCTGGTCCGCGATGAGACCGGTGAGGATCCGCCGCGCCGCCCGCAGCAGATCGGCGACGTCCCCGCCGGCCAGCGCGTAGACCACCGTGCTGCCCTCGCGGGTGGCGGTGACGATGCCGGACCGGCGCAGCACCGCGAGCTGCTGCGAGAGGCGGGAGGGCTCGACCTCCAGCTCCGCCAACAGGTCGCGCACGGGCGTCGGGCCGGCCTGCAGCAGCTCCAGGACCCGGATCCGGACGGGATGGCCGAGCATCCGGAAGAACTCGGCCTTGGCCTGGTACAGCACGACCGCCACGGCGTTCCCTCCCTGTTCCCCTCCCCGGGGGCGTCCCCGGCCGTCAGATCTCCAGCGCGGTCTCGATCCGCTTCAGCTGGTGGCGGGCCATCGCGAGGTTGGCGCGGGCGCGGTTGAGCGCGAGGAAGAGGAACAGCCCCCGGCCGCTCTGGGTGGTCAGCGGCCGGAGCAGGTGGTACTGGCTGGTCAGGCTGACCAGGATGTCCTCGATCTCGTTGTCGAGCAGGTTGAGGTGCTCCATCGCGCGCATCTTGGCCCGCACCACGTCGGTGTTCCCGGCGGCGGCGACATTGAGGTCCAGTTCGCCGCCGTCACCGAGGGTGCCGAGAGCCATCCCGCTGCTGTAGTCGACCAGGGCGACGCCGATCGCGCCCTCGATGGCCATGGCCTCCTTGAGCGAGGTCTCCAGGTTCGCCATCGTCCGCTCCTCCCGTGGGCCCGGTGGGGATCACCGGGGCGTGGCACCGAATGTAGGCAGGCCGCACGGCGTGTCACCACGGATGACCGGAGTCGTCCGAAGCCGGTCGTTTCGTGATCGCTTGAAGACATTTGCAACTATGGATGTGAGAGAGAAGCGATCCCTTGCCCGGAAAAAACGGTGCTATCGATGTCAGTCCCGCCGGGTAACCTCTCGCTGAGATGCGAGATCACACCACCGACCCCCGCGACCCCCGGACGGCGATGAACACCCCTGAGCGCGCGCCCCTCGACGGCCGGGAGCCCTCCGACGAGCGGGAGCTCAGCCCCGCGGAGGCCTTCGCCGCCTCCCGTCGCCGGGCCAAGGAACAGGCCACCGCCCTCCACGGCTTCCAACAGCTCTACGACTTCCCGCTGGACGACTTCCAGCTGGAGGCCTGCCGGGCGCTGGAGAACGGCGAAGGCGTCCTGGTCGCCGCGCCCACCGGCTCCGGCAAGACCATCGTCGGCGAGTTCGCCGTCCACCTCGCCCTCCAGGGCGGGCGCAAGTGCTTCTACACCACGCCGATCAAGGCGCTGTCGAACCAGAAGTACGGGGACCTCGTCAGGCGCTACGGCGCCGCCAAGGTCGGCCTGCTCACCGGCGACAACTCCGTCAACGGCGACGCCCCGGTCGTGGTGATGACCACCGAGGTGCTCCGCAACATGCTCTACGCGGGCTCCAGCACCCTCGACGGCCTCGGCTACGTGGTCATGGACGAGGTCCACTACCTCGCCGACCGCTTCCGCGGCGCCGTCTGGGAGGAGGTCATCATCCACCTCCCCGAGTCCGTCACCCTCGTCTCGCTCTCCGCGACCGTCTCCAACGCCGAGGAGTTCGGCGACTGGCTGGACACCGTCCGCGGCGGCACCCGCGTCATCGTCTCCGAGCACCGGCCCGTCCCGCTCTGGCAGCACGTGATGGCCGGCAACCGGATGTACGACCTGTTCGCCAGCCCCGACCGCGACGGCCGGCCCAAGGGCAGCCTCCGCAACCCCGGCAAGGCCGTCAACCCCGAACTGGTGCGCCTCGCCCGCAGCGAACTCGACCGCAACCCGCGCGACCGCTTCGGCCGCGGCCGGGGGCGCTCCATGCCCAACGGCCGCCCCGGCCGGGTCTGGACCCCGGGCCGCGTCGACGTCATCGACCGGCTCGACGCCGAGGGCCTGCTGCCCGCCATCACCTTCATCTTCAGCCGGGCCGGCTGCGAGGCCGCCGTCCAGCAGTGCCTCTCCTCCGGCCTGCGCCTCAACAAGGACGGCGACCGCGCCCGGGTCCGCGCCATCGTCGAGGAGCGCTGCGCCGACATCCCCGACGAGGACCTGCACGTCCTCGGCTACTTCGAGTGGCTGGACGGGCTGGAGCGCGGCATCGCCGCCCACCACGCCGGCATGCTGCCGCGGTTCAAGGAGGTCGTGGAGGAGCTGTTCGTGAAGGGCCTGGTCAAGGCCGTCTTCGCGACCGAGACCCTGGCCCTGGGCATCAACATGCCGGCGCGCTCCGTCGTCATGGAGAAGCTCGTCAAGTGGAACGGCGAGACCCACGCCGACATCACTCCCGGCGAGTACACCCAGCTCACCGGCCGGGCCGGGCGGCGCGGCATCGACATCGAGGGCCACGCCGTGGTGCTCTGGCAGCGCGGCCTCGACCCGGAGGCACTGGCCGGCCTCGCCGGCACCCGCACCTACCCGCTGAAGTCCTCGTTCCGGCCGTCCTACAACATGGCCGTCAACCTGGTCTCCCAGTTCGGCCGGCACCGCTCGCGCGAACTGCTGGAGACCTCCTTCGCGCAGTTCCAGGCCGACCGCTCGGTGGTCGGCATCGCCCGCCAGGTCCAGCGCAACGAGGAGGGCCTGGACGGCTACCGCGCGTCCATGACCTGCCACCTCGGCGACTTCGAGGAGTACATGGCGCTGCGCCGGCAGCTCAAGGACCGGGAGAACGAACTCGCCCGCGAGGGCAGCAGCCAGCGCCGCGCCGCCGCCGCCGAGTCCATCGAGCAGCTCAAGCCCGGCGACGTCATCCACGTGCCGACCGGCAAGTTCGCCGGCCTCGCCCTCGTCCTCGACCCCGGTCTGCCGCCCGTCAACCGCTCCCCGCGCGGCGGCCCGCGCCACCCTGACTACCAGGACGGGCCGCGCCCGGTGGTGCTCACCGCCGAACGGCAGGTCAAGCGGCTCGCGATGATCGACTTCCCGCACCCCGTCGCCGCGATCGAGCGGGTGCGGATCCCCAAGTCCTTCAACCCGCGCAGCCCGCAGTCCCGCCGCGACCTCGCCTCCGCCCTGCGCACCAAGGCCGGCCACCTGGAGCCCGAGCGCTTCAGGCGCGGCCGCGCGGCCGCCGCCGACGACCCCGAGATCAGCCGGCTGCGCACCACGCTGCGCCAGCACCCCTGCCACGGCTGCGACCAGCGCGAGGACCACGCCCGCTGGTCCGAGCGCTACCACCGGCTGCACCGCGACACCGAGCTGCTGGAACGCAAGATGCGCTCCCGCACGCACACCATCGCCCGCACCTTCGACCGGGTCTGCGGGCTGCTCACCGACCTCGGCTACCTCAGCGGCGACACCGTCACCGACGACGGCAAGCGGCTCGGCCGGCTCTACGGCGAACTCGACCTGCTCGCCTCCGAGTGCATCCGCGAAGGCGTCTGGAGCGGCCTCGCCGCCGCCGAACTCGCCGCCTGCGCCTCCGCGCTGGTCTACGAGGCCCGTCAGTCCGACGACGCCACCGCCCCCCGGGTGCCCGAGGGCGCGGCGAAGGAGGCCCTCGGCCAGATGGTCCGCATCTGGGGCCACCTCGACGCCCTGGAGGAGCAGCACCGCATCAACACCGCCGAGGGCGTCGGCCAGCGCGAACCCGACCTCGGCTTCGCCTGGGCCGCCTACCGCTGGGCCCTCGGCCACTCCCTGGACTCCGTCCTGCGCGACGCCGACATGCCGGCCGGCGACTTCGTCCGCTGGACGAAGCAGCTGATCGACGTCCTCGGCCAGATCCAGGACGCCGCCGGCGAGGACGCCGACCTCCGCAAGACCGCCCGCAAGGCCGTCGACGGCCTGCGCCGCGGCATCATCGCCTACTCCTCCGTCAGCTGACCCACCCCGAGCCACCCGGCCGAGCGGACCGGCCGACTTCCCACTGGTGTCGGGCGCGCGTGGAGCAGGAAGTCGGCGGGTCCGGCTTCCTGCTCCCGAGCCGCCGGATCGCGTGTGGCTTCTGCCGGAGCTCTTGGAGTGGGAGGTCGGATCGGCCGATCTCCCACTCCGCGGCTGCCCCGTCCGGCCGGAGCGTGGGCACCCTGCTGGTGTTGGGCGCGCGTGGAGTAGGAAGTCGGCGGGTCCGACTTCCTACTCCCCAGCCGGGGGATCGCGTGTGGCTTCTGCCGGAGCCCTTGGAGTGGGAGGTCGGATCGGCCGATCTCCCACTCCGCGGCTGCCCCGTCCGGCCGGAG
>NZ_JBHYUU010000112.1:12789-28316 GCF_042749955.1 Kitasatospora sp. NPDC059462
CGATCTCCCACTCCGCGGCTGCCCCGTCCGGCCGGAGCGTGGGCACCCTGCTGGTGTTGGGCGCGCGTGGAGTAGGAAGTCGGCGGGTCCGACTTCCCACTCCCCAGCCGGGGGATCGCGTGTGGCTTCTGCCGGAGCCCTTGGAGTGGGAGGTCGGATCGGCCGATCTCCTACCCCGAGCCACCCGGCCGAGCGGACCGGCCGACTCCCCACTGGTGTCGGGCGCGCGTGGAGTAGGAAGTCGACGGGTCCGACTTCCTGCTCCCCAGCCGCGGGATTGCCCGGCCCGCCCGGGTGGGGTGCCTGCGTGTGGCTTCTGCCGGCCCACCGGTGCCCCGAGCCCCCGCAGCGGGAAGCCACCTGAGCCGACTTCCCACCCCACAGCGATCCCCGAGTTGCCGGGAAGTCGCTCTCGCCGACTTCCCACTCCACGACCTTCGCCCTGTGCGGCTTCGGCTTCGCCTCGCCGCTGCTTGCTGTTGCTGGTCGAGGTCACTCCGGTGAGAGGCGCAGCCAGATACACCCTCTCCCGGAAGCACCCTGTGCCCGGAGTGGGAGGTCGGATCGGCCGACTTCCCACTCCACGACTGCTCCGCCCGACCACGGTTGCCCTCGCTCGGACTGAGCGAGGGCAACCGGTTGGAGCGGGGGCGGGCGCACGTGGAGCAGGAAGTCGGCCGGTCCGACTTCCTACTCCTGAGTCATTGGATCGCCTGGCTTGGTGGCGGCGCTTGTGTGTGGCTTCTGCCGGTTCCCTTGCGGGTGGGCGCGGGGCCGGGCAGGGAACGCCGGTGCCTTGAGGCCCCAGAGCAGGAAGTCGGCCGGTCCGACTTCCTGCTCCCGAGGTGCCCGCGTACGGCGTCTGCCGGCCCACCGGCCCACCGGCGCACCGGTGCCCGAGGCTCCCGGAGTGGGAAGTCACTCTCGCCGACTTCCCACTCCGCCGGGCTCAGCTCGGTGGGGGGCCGGCGGCTTCCAGGCGGTGGACGAGGGCGCGGAGGGCGCGGAGTTCGCGGTCGAGGGCCTGGGCGCCGGTGGGGGTGAGGGTGATCCAGGTGCGGGGGCGGCGGCCCGCGTAGCCCTTGTTGACGGCGACCAGGCCGGAGTCCTCCAGGACCTTCAGGTGGCGCGAGAGGTTGCCGTCGGTGAGCCCCAACTCCTGCTTGAGGAAAGCGAACTCGACGCTCTCGGCCTCGCGGGCGATCGCCAGGATGCCGAGCCGGACCCGCTGGTGGACGGTGTCGTCCAGGGCCAGGGTCGGATGCCGCTCCTCGGTGTCGTCCGCAACGCTCATGAGGTGACCGTACGGGATGCGGCGGGCGCCCGGCGCCCGGCGGTCCACTGGGCCAGGCCGGGGGCGAGCAGGACCGCGGCGAGCAGCAGGGCCTTCGGCTGGGCGGCGTTCGCCCAGGCGGTGTCGAGGTGGTCGAGCCACGGCAGCCAGCCGTCGCCCCACACGCCCGAGAGGTAGGCGGTGAGCAGTGCGGTGTGGACGAGCCCGGTGCCGGCGACCAGCCGGTCGTGCTCGGTGAGGCCGAGGACGAGCAGGCCGAGGCCGACCACGTACCAGGGGGAGGCGTAGGAGTTGCCGAGGAGGGAGAGGCTGAACGGCACCCGGTGGGCGAAGACCAGGACGACCGGGACGGCGGCGACCAGGACGCCGGCGGCGGCCGCCGTGCCGAGCCAGGCGCCCCGGTGCGGGACGATGCCGCGGGTCTCGCCGCGCCGCCGGTACCAGCGGGCGAGGGCGAACCAGGCCAGCGGGAGGAGGGCGTACCAGAGGCCCCAGCCGATGAAGCGCAGGATGGCCCCGTCGAACTCGCCCTCCAGGCACGGACCGTCCAGGGAGTGCGGGACGCAGAGGCCGATGTACTCCGAGTACGCGAAGTAGGGGTACGAGGTGACGCTGCGCCCGTTGGCGGCGAAGTTGTAGGCCTGTCCGGCGATCGGCACGGCCGCCGCCGCCAGCAGCCCGAAGCCGAGCAGCGGGACGCCCGAGCCGCGCAGGCGGGTGCGGGCCCGGGCGCGCAGGCCCTCCGTGGCGGCGAGCAGTTCGGCCGGGCCGTCGGCCGCCGCGTCCCGGTGCAGTGTGCCCATGGTCCCCCCTGGTGACGTCGTGTCGTCGTGTCGAGCCGGCCCGTCAACTTTGCATCGCAAAGTAGATTGCGGTCAAGAGTTCACGGCACGGCAAAGCGAAGGGCCCGTCGCGGGCGAGTGCGACGGGCCCCGGGGGCGGGCGGGGTGGGTCAGCGGGCGGCGAGCGCCTCCAGGACGCGGTCCAGGGAGGTGCCGAGGCCCCAGCGGGCGGCGAGCGCCTCCAGGGTCATCGGGTCGAGCGGTTCGCCCGGCAGGGCGGGGTCGACGTCGGGCACCGGGGCGTCGGCGGCGACCCGGACGACGGTCGGGGCCACGTCGAGGTAGGCCGAGGCCTCCAGGATGTTGCGGCGCCGGGCCGGGGTGAGCGCCGAGCCGATGTCCTGGGCGGCGGTGCGGATGCCGTCCAGGTCGCCGTACTCGTGGATCAGCTGGGCCGCCGTCTTCTCACCGATGCCCTTGACGCCGGGCAGGCCGTCGCTCGGGTCGCCGCGCAGGGCGGCCAGGTCGGCGTACTGGGCGCCGCGCACGCCGTACTTCTCCAGCAGCAGCGCGTCATCGGTGACCTGGAGGTTGCCCATGCCCTTGACCGGGTAGAGCACGGTGATCGCGCGGGCGTCGTCGACCAGCTGGAAGAGGTCGCGGTCGCCGGTGACGATCTGCACCGGCCCGGTGGCGCGCGCGGTCAGCGTGCCGATCACGTCGTCCGCCTCGTAGCCGGGGGAGCCGATCCGGGCGATGCCGAGCGCGTCCAGCACCTGCTCGATCACCGGCACCTGCGGGGCGAGGGTGTCCGGCACCTCCTCCTCCCCGTCCGTGGCGGCCTCGGCGACCCGGTGGGTCTTGTACGAGGGGATGAGGTCCACCCGCCACTGGGGGCGCCAGTCGGCGTCCATGCAGGCGACCAGCTGGTCGGGCCGGTGGTCGTGGACCAGCCGGGCGATGAAGTCCAGCAGGCCCCGGACGGCGTTGACCGGCTCACCCTGCGGCGAGCGCAGGGTGTCCGGTACGCCGTAGTAGGCCCGGAAGTACAGGCTGGCGGAGTCGAGCAGCATCAGACGGGGTGCGGTCACGCCCCCGATCATGCCGTACCGGGGCGACACGGACGGCCTCCTAGTGCTCGTGCGGCCCGGCGCGGTGGACGGGCCCGTGGGCGTCGGCGCAGTGCTCGGGCGTGAGGTCGCCGGGGTGGGTGATCTGCAGCAGCGCGCCCGCCTCGTCCTCGCCGACGTGGTCGACCTGGAGGGTGCTGTGGGTGATGCCGTACTCGCCGGCGAGCCGGCGCTGCAGCTCGCGCCGCACCGCGTGGCAGTCGCCGCCCGGGGTGACCAGGATGTGCGCGGAGAGCGCGGGCTGGCCGGAGGTGATCTCCCAGATGTGCAGGTCGTGGATCTCCTCGACGAGCGGCTGGGCGACCAGCCGGTCGGCCACCGCGTCCGGGTCGACGCCGGCGGGGGCGGCCTCCAGGAAGATCCGCCCGGAGTCGCGGACCAGGCCGATGCCCGCCTTCAGCATCAGCGCGACGACGATCAGCGAGGCGATCGAGTCGGCCCGGGCGAAGCCGGTGGTCACCATGATCACACCGGCCACGGCGGTGGCGATGAACGCGTACAGGTCGGTGAGGACGTGCTGGAAGGCGCCCTCGACGTTCAGCGAGCTGCGGTTGGCCTTGGACATGCACCAGGTGGCGGCCAGGTTCACCACGACCCCGACCAGTGCGGTGATCAGCACCAGCGAACCGGTCACCTCCGGCGGCTCGAACAGCCGGCGGATCGCCTCGTAGCCGAGCCAGGCGGACAGCACCAGCAGGGTCACGCCGTTGGCCTGGGCGGAGAGGATCTCGGCGCGCTTGAGGCCGTAGGTGTAGCCGCCGCGCGCCGGGCGGGCGGAGAGCCGCATGGCGATGAGCGCGAGGACGATCGAGGCGGCGTCGGTGAGCATGTGCGCGGCGTCCGAGATCAGCGCCAGCGACTCGGCCGCGAAGCCGACCACCACCTCGCCGGCCATGAACACCACGATCAGTGCGAGCGCGCTCACCAGCCAGCGGCGGTCGGCATCGGCGGCGACGCCGTGCGAGTGGCCGCCGTGGGCCCCGTGGCCCCCGTGGCCGTGACCGCCGTGACCGCCGGGTCCGCCGTGGGACTGCTGCTTCTGGTCATGCCCATGATCATGGTGGGAGTGCTCGTGGCCGGCCATCGAAGTCCTCTCCTGGAACTCATGAACGCGCGGGGGTAAGGGGCGGGGTGTGCGAGCACCCCGCACTCGAAGTGAACCGCAGATCGTACGAAGATCCAAAGGCTGCACTGGAGACCGTTGTCATTGCCGTGCGGTAACCCCCGTCGGGTATCGTCGCGCCGCCGCTGAACAGGGGAGACGCGCATGGACACGACCGGACGGGTGAATCTGGCCATGATCGCCCGCGAATGGGGCCGAATCGGCATCACCGGCTTCGGCGGGCCGCCCGCCCACATCCTGCTGCTGCGCCGGCTCTGCGTGGAGCGCCGCAAGTGGCTCTCCCCGGAGGAGTTCGAGGACGGCATCGCGGCGACCAACCTGCTGCCCGGCCCGGCCTCCACCCAGCTCGCGATCCTCACCGCCTGGCGGCTGCGCGGCACCCCGGGCGCGCTGGTCGGCGGGGTCTGCTTCATCGCGCCCGGCCTGGCACTGATTCTCGCCCTCGCGGTGCTGTTCCTGGCGGGCGACCCGCCGGCGTGGGTGCTCGGCGCGGCCGCCGGCGCGGGTGCGGCCGTCCCGGCGGTCGCCGTGCAGGCCGCCACCTCGCTGGTGCCCGCCAGCTTCGGCCGGGCCGGCCGGGGCCGGGCGGCGCGCGCCCGCTGGGCCGGGTACGCGCTCGCCGGGGCGGTGGCCGCCGTGCTGACCGGCCCCTGGCTGGTCCTGGTGCTGATCGCCTCCGGGCTGGCCGAGGTCGCCGTCCGGCGGCGCGACGAGCGGGCCGGCCGCGAAGGCCCCCGTCGCAGCGCCGGCGGCCTGCTGCCGCTCGCCACCGCACTGCCCGCGCTGGGCGGGCTCGGGGCGGTGGCCTGGGTGGCGTTCAAGGTGGGCGCGCTCTCCTACGGCGGAGGGTTCGTGATCATCCCGCTGATGCAGGACGACGCCGTCAACCGCTACCACTGGATGACCGACGGACAGTTCCTCAACGCCGTCGCCCTCGGCCAGGTCACCCCCGGGCCAGTGGTGCAGACCGTCGCCGTGGTCGGCTACGCGGCCGCCGGGATCGCCGGCGGACTGCTCGCCGCGGCGGTCGCCTTCGCGCCGTCCTTCCTGTTCGTGATCATCGGCGGCCGGCACTTCGACCGGCTGCGCGCCGACCGGCGGGTGCAGGACTTCCTCACCGGCGCCGGCCCGGCCGTCATCGGCGCCATCGCGGGCTCGGCGCTGCCGCTCGCCGCGGCGCTCGCCCACGGCTGGCAGTGGGCCGTGCTGGCCCTCGCGCTGCTCTGGCTGGTCGCCGCCCGGCGCGGGGTGGTGCTCGCCCTGCTGGCCGCCGGCGTGGCCGGGGTGATCGCGACGGCGGCCGGACTGCCCCTGCCGTAGGAGCGGCCCGGCCCCGGCGCCCGGACCGACACCGCCCGGACCGGTACCGCCCGCGCCCGCGCCGGCTACACCTCCACCGGCTCCAGCTGCACCGGCCGCGCGGCCGTCGCCGCCCGCACCAGCGCCTGCATCACCCGAAGGTCGTCCCCCTGCTCCGGATGCCACTGCACCCCGAGCGTGAACCCCGGCCCCTCCACCGCCTCCACCGTCCCGTCCGGCGCGTGCGCGCTCACCCGCAGCCCCGTCCCCAGCCGGTCCACCGCCTGGTGGTGGAAGGTCGGCACGGTCAGCTCCGGCTCCGGCAGCAGCCCGCCGAGCAGCGTGCCCGGCACCGGCCGCACCAGGTGCGTGCCGTAGCGGCCGGGCGTTCCGCCGTGGACGTCCGTCTCCAGGACGTCCGGCAGGTGCTGGACCAGCGTGCCCCCGCACACCACGTTGAGCACCTGCATGCCCCGGCAGATCCCCAGCAGCGGCATCCCCGCCGCCAGGGCCGCCCGCAGCAGCGCGCTCTCCCAGGCGTCCCGCTCCACCGCGTCGATGTCGCTCAGCGGATGCGGCGGCTGCCCGTAGTAGGCGGGATCGATGTCCGGCCCGCCCGCGATGACGAGCGCGTCGAGCCGGGCGAGGACCTCCGGTGCGCGCTCGGGGGCGTCCGGCGGCAGCAGCACCGCGATCCCGCCCGAGTCCTGTACGTAGGCGGTGTACCGCTGCGGCAGCAGGGCCACCCTGCGCTGCTGCCAGTCGCTCCAACTCGCGTCCACCAGATAGGTGCTGACGCCGACAAAAGGCCTGCGATCCATGGCGCGCATTCTCCTCCCGTACCGCCTGATCCCTCGTCAACCTCGCACCTCGGCGCGCCACACCCGCCCGCCCTCTTCCGCGCCCCGAGCGACAGGCCGTACGGTTCGCTGTGACCGCTTGGTCTCGCTGCGTGATCGACGAGGAGGGCGTCCGCCATGTCCGACCGCACCACCGCACCCGGCACCACTGGCACCACCGCGCCCGGCGGCCCCGGCACCACCGCGCCCGGCACTGCGCCCGGCACCGAGCCCGGCGCCGCCCCCGGCACCCCGCCGCGCCGCGCCCCGCTGACCCTGGACGAGCTGCGCGCCCTGGTCGACGCCGGCGTGGTCCACACCGTCGCCCTCGGCTTCACCGACATGCAGGGCCGCCTCCAGGGCAAGCGCTTCGCCGCCCGCTTCTTCCTGGACGAGGTCGCCGAGCACGGCGCCGACGCCTGCGAGTACCTGCTGGCCGTCGACGTCGAGCTCAACACCGTCGACGGCTACGCGCTCTCCTCCTGGGAGACCGGCTACGGCGACTTCGCGATGCGCCCCGACCTGTCCACCCTGCGCCTGACCCCCTGGCAGCCGGGCACCGCCCAGGTCACCGCCGACCTGGCCGCCCACGGCGGCCACCCGGTCGCCGCCGCGCCCCGGCAACTGCTGCAGCGCCAGATCGCCCGGCTCGCCGAGCACGGCCTGGCCGCCGACATCGGCACCGAGCTGGAGTTCCTGGTCTTCCGCGACACCTACGAGCAGGCCTGGCAGGGCGGCTACCGCGGCCTCACCCCGGCCAACCTCTACAACGCCGACTACTCGCTGCTCGGCACCGCCCGGGTCGAGCCGCTGCTCTCCCGGATCCGCACCGAGATGGCCGGCGCCGGCCTGGTGGTGGAGTCCGCCAAGGGCGAGTGCAACCTCGGCCAGCACGAGATCGCCTTCCGCTACGCCGACGCGCTCACCACCTGCGACCAGCACAGCGTCTACAAGACCGGCGCCAAGGAGATCGCCGCCCAACTCGGCTGCGCGCTCACCTTCATGGCCAAGTACGACCAGCGCGAGGGCAACAGCTGCCACATCCACCTGTCGCTGCGCGACGCCGTCGGCGCGCCCGCCTTCGCCGCGGCGGACGGCCGGATGACCGACACCATGCGCCACTTCCTGGCCGGACAGCTGGCCGCGCTGCGCGAGTTCACCCTGCTCTACGCGCCGAACATCAACTCCTACAAGCGCTACCGCCCGGGCTCCTTCGCCCCGACGGCCGTCGCCTGGGGCCGGGACAACCGGACCTGCGCCTACCGGGTCGTCGGGCACGGCGTCGGGCTGCGGATGGAGAACCGGGTGCCCGGCGGCGACGTCAACCCGTACCTGGCGGTGGCCGGCATGCTCGCCGCCGGACTGCACGGGATCCAGCGGAAGCTGGAACTGCCCGCCCCCTGCCTGGGCAACGCCTACGCCGCCGACGACTACGCCCGGGTGCCCGGCTCGCTGCGCGAGGCCGCCGACCTGTGGGGCACGAGCGAACTCGCCCGCGCCGCCTTCGGGGACGACGTGGTCGAGCACTACCTGCACATGGCCAGGGTCGAACAGGCCGCCTACGACAGCGCGATCACCGACTGGGAGCGCTACCGATCCTTCGAGCGGATGTGAGCACCATCGACACCACCACCCTCACCGGGGCGCAGCCCGCCGCCCACGCCGTCCGCAACCCCACCACCGGCGAGCTCCTCGGCACCGTCCCCGACACCACCCCCGGGCAGCTGGACGCGGCCGTGCGGCGTGCCGTCGGGGCGCAGCGCGGCTGGGCCGCCCTCGCCCCCGGGGAACGGGCCCGGCTGCTGCGCCGCTTCGCCGACCAGGTGGAGGTGCACGTCCCCGAACTCGCCGCGCTGGAGGTCGCCGAGGCCGGCCATCCGGTCGGCAACGCCACCTGGGAGGCGGGCAACGTCCGCGACCTGCTGGAGTACGCGGCCGGGGGAGTGGAGCGGCTGACCGGACGCCAGATCCCGGTGGCCGGCGGCCTGGACGTCACCTTCCACGAGCCGGTCGGCGTGGTCGGCGTGATCGTGCCGTGGAACTTCCCGATGCCGATCGCCGCCTGGGGCTTCGCGCCCGCGCTGGCCGCCGGCAACGCCGTCCTCCTCAAGCCCGCCGAGGCGACCCCGCTCACCGCGCTGCGGCTGGCCGAACTCGCCCTCGCCGCCGGGCTGCCGGAGGGCCTGTTCCAGGTGGTGCCGGGAGCCGGTCCGGTGACCGGCCGGGCGCTGGTCGACCACCCCGCGGTGCGCAAGATCGTCTTCACCGGGTCGGCCGCGGTCGGCAAGGAGGTCGCCGCCCGCTGCGCCGCCGGGGCCAAGCGGGTCACCCTGGAACTCGGCGGCAAGAGCCCCAACATCGTCTTCGCCGACGCCGACCTCGAAGGCGCCGCGGACCCGATGTCCTTCCTGGACAACAGCGGCCAGGACTGCTGCGCCCGCAGCCGGATCCTGGTCCAGCGCGAGGCCTACGACGACTTCCTGGCGCTGCTGCTGCCCGCCGTCGAGCGGATCCGCACCGGCGACCCGGCCGATCCGCGCACCGACCTCGGCCCGCTGATCTCGGCCGCCCACGTCCGCCGGGTGGCGTCGTACGTGACGCCCGAACTGCCGGTGCTGGCCCGCGGAACGGTGCCCGACGGGCCCGGCTGCTGGTACCCGCCGACGGTGCTGGCGCCCACCGACCCGGACGTCCCCGCCGTCACCGAGGAGATCTTCGGCCCGGTCGCGGTGGTCCTGCCGTTCACCGACGAGGCGGACGCGCTGCGGCTCGCCAACGCCACCCGGTACGGGCTGTCCGGCTCGATCTGGACCCGCGACCTCGGCCGGGCGCTGCGGCTGGCCCGGGGCGTCGCGGCGGGCAACCTGTCGGTCAACTCGCACGCCTCGGTGCGCTACTGTACGCCGTTCGGCGGCTTCGGCGAGTCCGGGATCGGCCGCGAGCTGGGACCGGAGGCGCTGGCGCACTTCACCGAGACCAAGAACGTCTTCATCCGGACCGAGGAGTAGGAGCACCCGGTGACCCAGCAGTCCCACCACCCCCGCGCCTCCGAGAAGTCGGAGAAGGCCGCGCAGCCCGCGGCGCCGGTCTGCCGCCGGCTGGTCGGCCGCACGGCCGTGATCACCGGCGCGGGCAGCGGGATCGGCCTGGCCTCGGCCCGCCGGCTCGCCGCCGAGGGCGCCAAGGTGGTCTGCGCCGACGTCGACGAGACCACCGGCAAGGCGGCCGCCGAGGAGGTCGGCGGCCTCTTCGTGCACACCGACGTCACCGACCCGGCGATGGTCGAGGCGCTCTTCGACGAGGCCTACGAGACCTTCGGCAGCGTGGACGTCGCCTTCAACAACGCCGGCATCTCGCCGCCGGAGGACGACTCCATCCTCACCACCGAACTCGACGCCTGGCGCAGGGTCCAGGAGGTCAACCTGACCTCGGTCTACCTCTGCTGCCGGGCGGCGCTGCCGTACATGCGCCGGCACGGGCGCGGTTCGATCATCAACACCGCGAGCTTCGTGGCCCGGATGGGCGCCGCCACCTCGCAGATCTCCTACACCGCCTCCAAGGGCGGGGTGCTGGCGATGTCCCGGGAGCTGGGCGTGCAGTTCGCCCGGGAGGGCATCCGGGTCAACGCGCTGTCGCCGGGGCCGGTGGACACCCCGCTGCTGCGCGAGCTGTTCGCCAAGGACCCGGAGCGCGCGGCCCGCCGGCTGGTGCACATCCCGCTCGGCCGCTTCGCCCGGCCGGAGGAGATCGCCGCCGCGGTGGCCTTCCTCGCCAGCGACGACTCCTCCTTCATCACGGCGGGCGAGTTCCTGGTGGACGGCGGGATCGCGGGCGCCTACGTGACCCCGCTGTAGGGGCTCCGGCGGGCCGCGGGCCGCCTTCTCACCGTAATCTCATGGAAAACGCCGGAATTCGGGGCCCAGCTGATTTCGCGCTTATCCGGCTGCCTTTAGATTCTTTGTCGTGAGTGAGCAGATCCCCGCCGGGTGGTACCCGGACCCGAAGGACATCACCAGCGACCCGAGACCGCAGCGCTGGTGGGACGGCAAGGGGTGGACGGCCAACACCCGGCCCGCACCCTCGGACGCGCCGCCGCCGCCGGAGGCCCCGGCGGCCGGTGCTCCGGGGCCGGACGAGGCCGCCGGACCCCGGGTGCTGGAGGGCGAGGTGCTGGACGGCGGGCCGTCGGTCCGCTACCCGGAGCCGCCGCCCTTCGGCACCGCCTACGGTTCGCCGGTGCCGCCGCCCCCGAAGCGGCGGCGCAAGCCGTCGAAGGTGGTGATCGCGGCGGCGGTGGCGGCCGTGCTCGGCCTGGGCGTCGGCTCGGGCGTCACCTACCTGGCGACGGACGACCACGGCGAGCGGCACCGCGTCGCGCGTCCCGCCGGCCCGCCCGGGCAGGAGGGCGAGAACGGGTGGCGCGGGCTTCCGGACTTCGGCGGCCCGGGCGGTGACGGCAACGGCGGTGACGGCAACACCGACGGCGGCCAGGGCAACGGCAAGGGCGGCAGCGGCAAGGGCAACGGGAACGGCCAGGGCAACGGGAACGGCGGCCGGAACACCGGCAGCGACCGGGCCGTGGACGTCGTGAACCGGCTGGTCCTGCCCGTCCCCTCCGGCTGGGAGGGCGGCACCACCCGCGACGGCTTCGCCGCGCTCAGCGTCGGCCCCTACGACTGCGAGGGCGGCGGCTCCTGCTCCCTCGGCGGTGCCAACACCGGCCGGATCGACGGCGGCGGCACCGACGTGCAGGCGGCGGCCAAGGCCGACATCGAGAAGGCCGCCAAGGACTCCTACAACGAGATCGTCTCGCACGAGGAGCTCAAGTCCGAGCCGGTCAAGGTGGACGGCCGGGACGGCTACCTGGTCCGCTGGAAGGTCGACGCCGCCAAGGGCAATGACGGCTACGTGCAGACGGTGGTCTTCCCCTCCGCGGACGGCAAGTCGCTGGTCTCGGTGCACCTGGGCTTCGACGTCGCCGCCAAGGCGCCGGACGTCGCGGTGATGGACACCATCGTCAAGGGCATCGGCGACTTCAGCGGGAAGCTGCCGTCGATCCCCGGCATCCCCGGCGGTCCGGACGCCGGTGCCAACGGCACCGCCAACACCTGACCGGTCACCACTCGGCTCACGCACGGTGAAGGCCCGCCCGGAACGACTCCGGGCGGGCCTTCACCGCTCTTCGAGGGGGGATCGGCCGGGGCGGGCCGAACGGGGGATGGAGCGGCCCGGCCCCGGCTTCCGGCGGTCAGCCGTCGTGTCGCACAGCCTCGACCCGACGGCGCCGGAGCACCATGCCGGCCCAGCCGACACCGATCGCGGCGGCACCGGTGAGCAGCAGCGGGCCGGTGGCGGAACCGCCACCCACCGCCGCGCTGTCGGCCGCGACGACCCGGCCGGCGGGCTCCTCGGCGTTGCCGCCGTGCCCGTGGTGGGCGACGGTGGACTTGGACTGGCCGGCGGTGATCTGCTCCTCGCTCGGCGCGGCCGGGGCCTGCGCGGAGAGCGCCGACACGGCGGCGGCCGTGCCGCCCTTGCCGAAGTCGACGTCGGAGCAGCTGTAGAACGCCTCCGGGCTGTCGGTGCGCTGCCACACCATGTAGAGCAGCTGACGGCCGGTGCGCTGCGGCAGGGTGCCGCTGTAGTTGTAGTAGCCGTTGTCCGAGGTGCGCGAGGTGGGCACCTGGGCGACCGGCACCGCGTCGAGGTCGGACCACTTCAGCGGCTGGGTCGGGTCCCAGCTCTGCTTGGTGATGTAGATGGTCTGGTTGCCCTGGTGCGCGGCGGTGACGCGGAACTTGAAGTCGACCTTGCCGGCGGTGACCGGGCTGGCGGGCCAGTCGGTGCGCGCGAGGTCCAGCGCCTTGTACTTGTCGCGGCCGGCGGAGCAGAGCTTGCCGTCCGGGATCTGCGCCTGGTGGGCGCCGTTGACGCTGGGGAGGTTGACCTCGTTCCAGTCGTACAGCGGCTGGGTGCCGCCGAGGGCCACGACGTCCTTGCAGATCTGCGACTTGGGGGTCTCCGGACCCTCGGCGTAGCAGGCGGCGACCCGGCTGACCGGGTTGGTGACGGTGCCGTGCGCGGCGGCGGTGCCGATGCCGACGGCCGAGACGGAGAGGAACGCGGCGCCGACGACGCCGACGGACATGGCGGTTCGCTTGATGGACATGGGGTGGGGACTCCTTGACCGTGAACCGGGTCGAAGCTGTGGGGGACTGCCGGGCACGTCTGCCCGAGGGACCGGTCGACCCGGCGCGCGGCCCCTGGGGCTGAGCGTATGATTGGACTAGACCAGCTGGCAATAGTGCGTTGTGAGCCACTTTTTGACGGAATGTAGCCCCCCGAGCAGCGCAAAGGCCCGAGGGGGCGCCTGGGTTAGGCATCCCTTCGGGCCTGCTTAAGGTGGGGGCAAGGTTCTCCGGGGCCCCCGGGAGGGTCTACTGCCGCAGCCCGGTCTGGATGACGGAGCCGTGCACCGTCGAGTGACTCACCGTGTTGGCGACGTTGTTCACCACGACGGACTGCGGCTGCCGAGGCGTGAACTCCTCCAGCAGGTCACGGAGTTCCGCCGCCGCCTGCGGGTCCTGGCGGAGCAGCCGGCGGATCCGGTTGCGCAGCTCGGCGGCCTGGTCGCCGACCAGCTCCTCGTCGCCGTCCGCCCGGACCACCTCGACCCGGATCTCCTCCAGCTCGGCGGACACCTCCGAGGTGTCCCGGCCGCGCCCCAGCAGCCCCGCGAGCCGTGAACGCACCTGCGTCCAGGCCTCGGTGGCCATCAGTCCGACCACCGTCGTGGCGCCCGTGGTCACCAGCTGCGCGATCTCGGCCTCCACGGCCTCCCCCTCCGTACGTTCCGGTGTCCTTCCCCACGGTAGTGGAACCGCGGCCCCGCACGGGTCAGAGGAAGGTGTGTCCCTCGCCCCGGTAGGTCGGTGCGGTGCGCACCACCGCGTCCCCCTCCACGAGGTGCAACTCGGCGAACCGCTCGCAGAGTTCCCCGGCCTTGGCGTGCCGGAACCAGACCCGGTCGCCGATCAGCAGGTCGTCGGCGGCCGCGCCGAGCAGCGGCGTCTGCACCTCGCCGGCCCCCTCCATCGGGTCGTAGCGCAGCCCCGGCGGCAGGTAGGGCACGGGGGAGCGGTCCGGTCCGGGCGCGCCGGACGCGGGGTAACCGCCCCCGAGTACGGTCACCACGCCCACCCCGGGGCGGCGCACCACCGGCTGGCCGAACAGTGCCGCCGGCCGGCCGCGGAAGGCCCGGTAGTGGTCGAACAGCTGCGGCTGGTAGAGCCCGGACCCGGCGGCCACCTCGGTCACCGCGCGCTCGGCCACGGTCGACTCGACGCTGCCGGTGCCGCCGCCGTTGACGAACTCCAGCTCGGCCACCCGGCGCAGCAGCCGCACCGTGGCCGCCCGGCGCCCGGCCAGCTCGGCCCGCGCCCGGCTCTGCATCGTCCGCACCAGCGCGGAGCGCACCGGGCGGCCGGGCACCGCGTCGCCCACCCCGGCGACGTGCCCCTCGTAGGCCATCAGCCCGACCACCCGGAAGCCCCGGCGGTGCTGCACCAGTTCGGCGAAGGCGGCCACGTCCTCGGGCGTGCGCAGCGGGGAGCGGCGCGCGCCGACCCGCACCCGCCCGCCGAGCAGGTGCAGCGAGGTGTCCAGCTCCAGGCAGACCCGCACCTCGGCGGAACCGGCCCGGGCCGCGTCGACCAGGTCCAGCTGGGCGGGGTCGTCCAGCACCACGGTGACGGCCCCGGCCAGCTGCGGATCGGCGGTCAGCTCGGCGAAGCCCGCCCGGTCGCTGGACGGGTAGGCGAGCAGGACGTCGCGCAGGCCGGAGCGGGCCAGCCAGAGCGACTCGGCGAGGGTGAAGCTCATCACCCCGGCGAACCCCTCCACGGCCAGCGCCCGCTCCAGCAGGGCACGGCAGCGCACCGACTTGCTGGCCACCCGGATCGGTTTGCCGCCCGCCCGGCGCACCAGGTCGGCGGCGTTGGCGTCGAAGGCCGCCAGGTCGACGACGGCCACCGGGCCGTCCAGATGGGCGGTGGCCCGGTCGTACCGGGCGCGGTCGGCGGCCGGCGAGGGGGCGGACGCGGTGCGGGCGCCGCCGGTGGCGGCGGCTTCGAGCGTGGCCATGGGCGCAGACTGCCACACCGGGTCTACCCACGGGTAGGGGACGGACGGGGGACCTTCGGTCCGTGCGGGGGCGGGGGACCGGTGGCATAGGGTCGGCCGGGTGGACCGCAAAGACTTCTCCAACCCGGCGTTCGTCGGCAAGAACATCCCCGACCCGGGCTTCTCCGGCGACGACGGCACCGCCGACCCGGCGCTGGCCGCCGCGCTCGCCCGCTGGGCGCAGGACCGCGCGGCCGAACCGGAGGTGCTCGCGGCGCTGACCCCCACCCGGCTGATGGTGCCGATCGTGGCGATCCTCGGCGAGGTCGAGGTGGACGCGCACGGGCACCGGCACGAGAAGACGAGCGACATGGCCGTCCCGGTGCTGGAGGCCGCCGACGGCCGGCGCGCGCTGCCGGCCTTCACCTCGCTGGAGTCGCTGGCCCGCTGGCGCGCGGACGCCCGTCCGGCGCCGACCGCCGCCCCGCAGGCCGCGATGGTCGCCTTCTCCGAGCGGGCGGACACCCTGCTGCTCGACCCGGCCGGCCCGGTGCCGTTCCAGCTGTCCGGGGCCCGGCTGCGGGCGCTGGCGGAGAACCGGCCCTACCTGCCGCCGGCCGCCGACCCCGAGGTGCGCGAGGCGGTCCGGGCGCTGCTGGCGGCCGAGCCGCAGGTGACCGCCGGGCTGCTGGCCCCGGCCGAGGACTCCGACGGGGTGCTCGCGGTGGTCCTGGACCCGGCGCTGGACCAGGCCGGGATGCAGGCGGCCGCGCAGCGGGTCGGGCAGGCGGTGGCCGGTGACCCGGTGCTGCGGGTGCGGCTGGACCGCGGCCTCGACCTGGCGGTGCTGCCGGCGAGCGCCGGGCTGCCGGGCGCGTTCGGGCTCCAGGCCGGGAACATCGAGGAGGCGGGCGAACGGTCGCACGCCTGCTCCGCGAC
>NZ_JBHYUU010000113.1:0-28254 GCF_042749955.1 Kitasatospora sp. NPDC059462
GCTGCCCGGCCCGCGCCCGCGCGACGCCGCCCGCACGGCCGCCGCGCGCGCCGCCGACCTGGCCGCGCTGCTGCCCCGCCCCCGGGACGCCGTGCTCGCGGTGGCCGCCGTCAACACCACCGTCGCCGCCCTCCCCCGGGCCGCCGCCTGGTGCGCGGACGCCGGGCTCTGGCCCTCCGTGGACCCGGCCGGCGCGCCCGCACTGGCCGCCGAACTGCTCCGGCTCACCGCCCCCTCCCCGCTGCTCCCCCGGGTGGCCGCCGCCGACGCCGACCTGGCCGGGCGCCCCGTCCGCAGGGGCGACCGGCTGATCCTGGTCGCCCGGCACGCCGCCGGGGCGCACCGCCCCGGAGCGTCCCCCGGGCCCGCCGCCGCCCAGGCGGTGTTCGGCGCCGGCCCGCACGCCTGCCCCGGCGCCGGGCTCGCCCGGGCCCTGCTCACCGACCTGCTGCTGGCGCTCGCGCCGTACGCCCCGGTGGTCACCGGCGCCCGCGCCGACCGCCGGTCCGCCCTGCCCGGCTGGGCCGAACTCACCCTGCGCGCCACCCGGGCCCCCGCTGGGTCCGCGCCCTGACCGAGGAGACCCCGATGCGGATCGCCGTCACCGGCGCCGGCGGATTCTGCGGCTCGCACGTCGTGCGGGCCGCCGTCGCCGCCGGCCACCACGTGCTCTGCTACGGCCGCCGCCCCGGGCCGGCCGGCCGGCACGTCCCCTGGGACGCCACCACCGGCGAGCCCGACTTCACCGGAGCCGACGCCGTGGTGCACTGCGCCGCCGCCGTCGCCGACCTGCCCCCGGGGACCGAGGCCGAGGCCCGCCAGCACGCCGTCAACGTCACCGGCACCGAGCGGCTGCTGCGCGCCGCCGGGGACCGGCCGCTCGCCTGGGTCTCCAGCGCCAGCGTCTACGACCCCCGGCTCGGCCGCGGCTCCGTGCAGGAGCACCACCCCACCGAGGCCGGCCACCTCAACGCGTACGGCCGCACCAAGGCCGCCGGCGAACGGCTCGCGCTGGCGGCGGGCGCCGTGGTGCTGCGCCCGCGCGCCGTCTACGGTCCGGGCGATCCGCACCTGGTGCCGCGGCTGCTGGAGCGGGTGCGGCACGGGCGGCTGCTGCTGCCCGGCGGCGACGTCCGGCTGAGCCTCACCGCCGTGCAGAACCTCGCCGACGCCTGTCTGTCCGCGGTCGGCGCGGGCCGCACCGGCGACCGCCCGTGGACGCCGGTCGCCTACAACATCGCCGACGCCCGCCCCTACCGGCGCGACGAGGCCATCCGCGCGGTGCTGGCCGCGCACGGGGTGAGCGCCCGGATCCACCACGTCCCGGCGCCGCTGGCCCGGCTGGCCGCCCGCACCGGACGGCTCCCCGGCCTGACCCCGTACGCGGTGGACCAGCTCTCCCGCAGCGTGGTGCTGGACCTCTCCCGCGCCCGTTCCCAGGGCTGGCGCCCGCACCGGGACCTCGACGACTTCCTGCGCGGCACCGCCCGGACGCCCCCGGAAACGCCCGGTGCCCGCACCCCCTGAGGGAGCGCGGGCACCGGGTCCCGAGGTCCTAGTTCCTGGCGGCCTTCTTCACCAGGACCACCACGGCGGCCGCGATGCCGACCACCACCAGCGCCTTCAGGGCGAAGGCCAGCAGCGCGCCGACCACGCCGAAGACGAACACCAGCAGGTTCCAGGCGAGTATCAGCACCAGCACCGGCACGACGATGTTCCGCACCCACGAGGGCAGCGACTTCCAGAGCTCAGCCATGTCCGTTCCTTCTTCCCCAGGGGGTCGGCTGCCGTCCGGTGCCGCATCCCGTTCGCTTTTCGGTACTTCGATCGTACGGTGACGCAAGGGACGGAACGAGGCCCAACGGCCCCGAGAGAACCCGGAGATCCCCCCGACCCCGGCCCCCGGGGGAACCCCCGCCCCGACCTCGGGGAACACCCCGGACCCGGCCCCCGGCACGGCCCCCGCGCGGCCCCGTCACGGCCCCCGCGGCGCGCTCGCGGCGCGCTCAGACCGGCCAGGTCTCCCCGCGCCAGGCGGCGTCCCAGAACATCCACTCGTAGCGCGAGGTGGTGACGAAGTGCTCGGTCACCCGGCGCCGTTCGGCGGGGGAGATCTCCTCCCCGAGCCGGTCGGTCAGCGCCAGCACACGGCGCACCACCGACTGGAACGCCTCGTCGCCGTAGGTGGAGATCCACTTCGCGTACAGCGGGTCGGGGGAGCCCTCGGCGAGCAGCCGCTCGCCGACCCGGGCGTAGATCCAGTAGCAGGGCAGCACCGCGCCGACCGCCTCCGCGAAGGAGCCGCCGTAGACGGTGGCGAGCAGGTAGCTGGTGTACGCGCGGGTGGTGGGCAGCACCGGCTCGGCGGCGGCGGCCTCGGCGGTGTCGCCGAAGGCGTCCAGGAACTCGGCGTGCATCCCCTGCTCGGCGGCCAGCGCGCCGATCGCGTCGTCGGCGAAGGCCCGCACCTCCTCCTCGCCGGGCGCCCTGGCCGCGCAGACGGCCAGCGCGCGGGCGTAGTCGCGCAGGTAGTGCGAGTCCTGGACGACGAAGTGGCGGAACGCCTCGCGCGGCAGGGTGCCGTCGGTCAGTCCGGCGATGAAGGGGTGGTCGAGGATCTCGGCGTAGACCGGCTCGATCGCCGCCCAGAGTTCTTCGGTCAGGCTCAGGCTGCTCATGCCCCGACCCTAACCGGCCGTCCGCGGGGGCGGGGCTCAGTCCTCCGGCGGCGAGAACACCACCAGCACCCGCAGTTCCTCGGTGATGTGGTGGAAGCGGTGCGGCGTCCCGGCCGGGACGTAGACCACGGTGCCCCGGCCCACCGTGGCGGTCTCGTCCCCGACGGTCAGTTCGGCCCGGCCGCTGATCACCTGGTAGATCTCGTCCTGGTCGTGTGCGGTCTGGGTGTCGGTGTCACCGGGGGAGAGCGCGTACAGCCCCGCGGACATCCGCGGCTCGCGCAGGAAGCGCAGGTACGCGCCGTCGTTGGCGGCGCGCTCGGCGTCCAGCCGGTCCAGCCGGAACATCTTCATCGGGGCACCCCTCCTCGTGCGGCCTCGGCCCACCGGCATTCAACACCACCGCGCCGGGCGGGACGTCGCCTCCCCTTGACCGACCTGGGACGCTGACCTCATGAAAGGTTTCGTCCTCAAGACACTGATCAACGCGGCGGCCATCTGGGTCGCCGCCTGGATCGTCCCCGGGATCACGCTCACCGGTGACGACTGGCAGCACAAGACGCTCACGGTGCTCGCCGTGGCGCTGGTCTTCGGCGTGGTCAACTGGCTCATCAAGCCGGTGGTCCAGCTGTTCTCGCTCCCCCTGTTCATCCTCACCCTGGGCCTGTTCACCTTCGTCGTGAACGCGCTGATGCTCTGGCTGACCTCCTGGGCGTCGGACCGGCTCAGCCTGGACTTCTCGGTCGACGGCTTCTGGTCGGCGCTGTTCGGCGCGCTGATCGTCAGCCTGGTCTCCTGGGGCCTCAGCCTCGCCCTCGACGAGGACTGAGCCGGGCCCGCGGCAGCCCGTGCGGAAGGGGCCCGTACCCGGTGGAACACCCGGGTACGGGCCCCTTTCGGTCCGCGTCCTGCGCCCGCCGGCGGCTCACCCGGCGTTCTCGTGGCCGCGCAGGATGAGGTCGAGCTGGGCGTCGAGGTCACCGGCGGCGGCCTCCTCGCCGATCGGCACCAGGCGGTCGGTACGGGCCAGGAAGGCGATCAGCGGCGGCGCGGAGCCGCGCAGCACGGCGTCGCCCTCGGGGGCCCGCAGCACCAGGCAGACCTCGCCGAGCTCCCCGCCGACCGGGTGGATGTGCACGTCGCCCTCACCGGCCGGGCGGGCCAGCCCGTCGAGCAGCAGCTCGCGGGCGAAGACCCAGGTGACCGGCTCGTCGCCGGGCAGGTGGAAGGTGAAGCGGACCGCGTACGGGTCGGCGGGGTCGTAGTCGAGGTCGACCACGATGCGGAAGGTGAGCTCGGTCGAGACCACGAGGTTCATGGTCAGGTGGCCCTGGACTGTGCTGTGCTGCATGGCACCGACACCTCTCGTTCTGCCCGGCCGCGCACGGGGTGAGGGTTTCGCGGGTGGCCCGGACAAGGCTGTTGGCTGACAGGGGGAGGGATTGCGTGCGGTACGTCCATCCTCATCGTCCCGTTCGGGGACGTAGTGGACAAGATGTGCTTTTTCAAATGGTGAACGAGCGGAACCGGCCGGGCGGGGACGGGGCGGCCGGGTGCGGCGGCACCGTCAGAGCACGAACGACGGCGTCATCGCGCCGACGCTGCGCCGCAGTTGGCCGGCGACCGCGGTGAGCCGGTCGGCCTGCTCGACCGGCAGCGAGAGGGCCATGGTGGCGACCACCGAGCCGACGGTGATCGGAACGGCCGCGCAGACGGTGCCGAGGGCGTACTCCTGGCGCTCGACCACCGGCATGGTGTGCCGCATCCCGGCGATGCGGCGCAGGACCGCCGACTCGCCGACCAGGGTGGACGGGGTGAGGCCCACCGGAGGGTGGCGCGCGAGGTGGTCGCGCCTGGCCTCCTCGGGAAGCTGGCTCAGCAGGCACTGGCCGATGGCGTGGGCGTGGGCGGTGGCCCGGAAGTCGGCCCACGGTTCGACGGCGGGCTGGTGGGCGCCGTCGACGGTGTCCACCACGGTCACCTCGCCGTCCTCGTAGAGGGCGAAGTAGACGGCGGCGTCGAGCTCGTCGCTTAACTGCTCCATCCGCACCCGCAGCCCGTGCCGTTCGGCCTGCCGGTCGTCGGCCCGGACGATGCCGTCGACCGACTCCCCGTAGAAGAAGCGTCCGTCGGTCCGCCGCAGGTATCCCTCGTGGGTCAGGGTCCGCAGCAGGTGGTACGCGGTGCCGAGCGGGAGTCCGGCCACCCGGGCCAACTGCTTGGCGGTGGCCCCGTGGCGGAACCCGCCGACGGCCTCCAGCAGGCGCAGCGCCCGCTGGACGGAGGAGATCAGGGTGGGCTGCCGGTCCTTGCGCGAGGTCCGCGTCGGCGGCGCGGTGCGCTCTGCGATCCGATCCATGGCCACAGCCAGCCCCCAGCCCGAGTCATTGCAGAGAAGAGCATGCGGAGTAGATCACTCCGATTTGCCCGATAGTCGCCCATTGCAGCACAGGCGCGCCGTCCCTGCAATGACTCTCACACGGTTCGCTCGGTAAAATCCTTTGAATCAAAGGTCATCAGATGGTAAAACCTACCTTTCAAAGAGCTGTTCAACGTTCATCTTCGCGATCAAAGATCTATCGCTGCTAGGAATCCTCCACGGACGGACGCACCCGTCGGCGGGCCGCGTTTCAGGCGCGCCGGGCGGCGGGAGAATCCCGCACAACGCTCCAGCCCCGGAGGTCGCCATGCGCACCCCGCCCCGCCCCGTCGTCAAGCGCACCGCCCGGGCGATCCTGCTGGAGGTCGACCCGAACGACCCGTACGGCCCGGCCTCGCTCGTGCTGATCAAGCGCACCCGCCCCGGCTCCCCGCACCCGTACTGGCTCACCCCCGGCGGCGGCGTCGAGCGCGACGACCGCACCGTGGTGGACGCGCTGCACCGCGAGGTGGACGAGGAACTCGGCGGCAAGGTGGTGGACGTGGTCCCCGCCTTCGTGGACACCATCAGCCACACGCACCACGACGACGGCACCCCGCTCCACCCGCACGGGGTGAAGGTGCAGCACTTCTTCGTCTGCCGGCTCGCCTCGATGGACCTCGACCGCCGGCACGGCCCCGAGGTCGACGAGCCCAACGGCGCGTACGAGGTGGTCCGGGTGCCGTTCACCCGTGAGGGCGTCACCTCGGTCAACGTGGTGCCGCCGAGCCTGCGGGCCTACCTGGCCGCCAACATCGAGGGCGTCCGCGCGCTGCTCGCGCCCGACCTGGGCTGACGGTCCGGACCCGGCCGACGTCCGGCCCGGGCCGACGTCCGACCGCGTCCCGCACCCGGGCACGGCCTCACCGGGCGGCCAGGTCGTGCCGGATCCGTTCCGCCGGCAACCCGGCCCGCAGCAGCACCCCGCTCGTCCGCCGGACCATCGCGGGCGGCCCGGCGAGGTAGGCCGTCCGTCCGGTCCACGGGCCGAACCGGGCCACCGCCTCCGGGAGCCGGCCCGCCGACAGGCCGGCCGCGACCGCCTCCGCCGTCCCCGCACCGGGGCCGGACAGCACCGGACGCACCGTCAGCCAGTCGTGCCGGGCGGACAGCTCCCGCAGCCCGGCCAGCCCGTGGAGCTCCTCGGCGCGCCGGGCGCCGTAGACCACCTCGACCGAGCGGCCCGCCGCGCCGTACGCGGCCAGTTCCTCGACCAGGGCCAGCAGCGGCGCGATCCCGGTGCCGCCGCCCACCAGCAGCAGGTCCGCGCCGTCGGCGTGGTCCAGGGTCATCCCGCCGGCCGCCGGGCCGAGCCGCAGCACGTCCCCGGGCGCGGCCCGGCGCACCAGCGCGTTGCTCACCCAGCCCGCCTGCACCGCCTTGACGTGGAAGGTCAGCAGACCGTCCGGCCGGGGCGCCGAGGCGAACGAGAAGTGCCGCCGGACCCGCGGCCACCAGGGCGTCTCCAGAACGGTGTACTGCCCGGCCCGGTACGGGTAGGCCTGGTCGGGGCGGACGGTGAGCACCGCGACGTCCAGGGTGCGGCGCTCGTGCGCGACCACCTCGCCCTGCCACCAGGGCGGCGAGGTGCGGGCGTCCCGCTCGGCGGCCTCGATCATGATCGAGGAGACCAGCCGGTAGACCCGGCGCCAGGCCAGCTCGGTCTCCGCGGTCCACCGGCTGCCGGTGTACGTGGCGAGCGCCGCCAGCAGGCACTCGCCGACCGGGCCGTAGTGGCCGGTCAGCGTGCCGAACCGGCGGTGCGCGCAGCCCAGTGCGCCCAAGTACGCGCGCAGGTCCTGCGGCTCCCCGGCGCCGCGGGCGGCCATCAGCAGGGCGCGGAAGAGGCGGTCGCGCTGGACGTCCATGGCGGCCGGGAAGAGCGCCCTGATCTCGGGGTGGCCGAGGAAGAGGAGCGCGTAGAACTGCGCGGTGGCCCGGTCGGCGACCGGCTCGACCACGGCCAGGCAGGACCGGACCAGTTCGAGATCCCGGGCGGTCGGCGGCTGCTCGGCGGGTCCGCCGGGGTCCGGGGCGGGCGGCACCGGGGCGAGCGGCGGAACGGCCCAGTTGAGGCCGGGGGCGCTGGTGAACAGCGGCTCGATCGCCCGGGCCGGCGCCGGTCCGGCGGCGTCCGGCCGGCTCGGCGCGGGGACCGCGGGCGGCCCGGCCGGCGGCGGGACGGCGGCCGGCACCACCGGCGGGGTGACCGGCGGCAGGTCCGGGGGATCCGAGGGCATCGGCGGAACGGCGGAGGCCGCCACCGAGCCGGGCCCGGTCCTGACCAGGAGTGTTCTGCGGGACTTCACCGCAACGTTTCGAGTACCCAAGAAAATCGTTTCGCCTCCGGCCGGCCTTCGCCACCACCTGGCTTGTCTCGGTTGACGCCCAGGAAGCGTGACATGCCCGGAGTGCTCATCCGACGAATAGCGCGAAGCCCTGACACCCGCCCCCGGGACGCGCTATTCTCGCTCGATCCGTGTCGCCCTGGGTGGCGGCTCCACCACCCAGGGCGACCGTCGCCGCCGGACGGGACCCTCAGAGCTGCCGCAGCAGCAGGCCCGGCCGCTCGACGCAGTCCGCCACGAACCGCAGGAACCCGCCCGCGGTGCCGCCGTCGCAGACCCGGTGGTCGAAGGTGAACGACAGCTGGGTGACCTCGCGCACCGCCAGCTCCCCCTGGTGGACCCAGGGTTTGGCGACGATCCGGCCGACCCCGAGCATCGCCGCCTCCGGGTGGTTGAGGATCGGGGTCGAGCCGTCCACGCCGAACACCCCGTAGTTGTTCAGGGTGAACGTACCGCCGGTCAGCTCGGCCGGCGCGATCGACCCAGTCCGTGCCGCCTCGGTCAACCGGTCCAGCTCGACGCCGAGTTGCTCGGTGGTGAGGCGCTGCGCGTCCCGCACCACCGGGACGACCAGACCGCGCTCGCCCTGGGCCGCGAAGCCCAGGTGCACCGCCGGGTGCCGCCGGATGCCCGAACCGTCCTCCGTCACACTGGAGTTGAGCTCGGGGAACCGCTCCAGCGCGACGGTGCAGATCCGGGCGAGCAGGGCCAGCACGCTCACCTTCGGACCCGGAGCGGCGTTCAACTGCCGCCGGAGCGCCATCAGTTCGGTGGCGTCGGCATCCACCCAGCAGGTGGCGGCGGGGATCTCCCGGTGGCTGCGGCCGAGCTTCTCGGCCACCGCCTTGCGCAGCCCGCGCAGCGGGACGACCTCCCCGGCGGCGGCCGTGGCCGGGGCGGCCGGGGCGGCCGGTGCGGCGACCCGCGCCGCGACCGCCCGTTCGACGTCCGCCCGCATGATCAGCCCGTCCGGCCCGCTGCCGGGGACCGTCGCCAGGTCGACGCCCTGCTCCCGGGCCAGCCGCCGCACCAGCGGCGAGATCACCGGCAGCACGGCCGGCGCCCGCACCACCGCCGGAACCGGTACGGCCACCGGGTCGGGCGCGGTCACCGGCGCGGTCACCGGCGCGGCCGGAGCGGCCACCCCCGCACCGACCCGGCGCCGCCGTCCGCTGCGCCCCGGTTCGGCGACCCCGTACCCGACCAGCGGCCGCTCCACCTCCGCCGCCGGTCCGGCCACCACCTCGACCGCCACCGCGAGCGGCTGCTCGCCCTCGCCCGGCGCCACCGCGACCGTCACCAGCGGCGCGCCGACCGCGATCTCCTGGCCCACCTCGCCGAACAGCGCGGTCACCACCCCGCCGTACGGACAGGGCACCTCCACCACGGCCTTGGCGGTCTCCACCTCCACCACCGGCTGGTCGACCGCGATCACCTCGCCGACCTCCACCAGCCAGCGCACCACCTCCGCCCCGGTGAGTCCCTCACCGAGGTCGGGCAGGGTGAACTCGCGCACGACGGGCATCATCCTCAGTCCTCCCACTGGAGCCGGGCGACCGCGTCCAGGATCCGGTCCACCCCGGGCAGGTGGTGGTGCTCCAGCATCGGCGGCGGGTACGGGATGTCGAAGCCGGTGACCCGCAGCACGGGCGCGGCCAGGTGGTGGAAGCAGCGCTCGGTGACCCGGGCGGCGATCTCCGCGCCGGTGCCGCCGAAGCCGCCGGCCTCGTGCACCACCACGGCCCGGCCGAGCGAGCGCACCACCCGGCAGACCGTCTCGTCGTCGAACGGCACCAGGGTGCGCAGGTCCAGCACCGCGAGGTCCCAGCCCTCGGCCTTCGCCACCTCGGCCGCCTCCAGGCAGACCGGCAGCGAGGGGCCGTAGGTGATCAGCACCGCCGAGCTGCCGGTGCGGCGCAGCACGGCCCGCCCGGCCGGCTCGACCGGCACGGCCGGGTCGAACTCCGCCTTGCCCCAGTACAGCCGCTTGGGCTCCAGGAAGACCACCGGGTCGTCCGAGGCGATCGAGGCCCGCAGCAGCCCGTAGGCGTCGGCCACCGTCGCGGGGGTGACCACGTGCAGTCCCGGGGTCGAGGCGTAGTACGCCTCGGAGGCGTCGCTGTGGTGCTCGACGCCGCCGATGCCGCCGCCGTAGGGGATCCGGACGGTGATCGGCAGCGGCAGCCGGCCGGCCGTGCGGTTGCGCATCTTGGCGACGTGCGAGAACAGCTGCTCCAGCGCCGGGTAGGCGAAGGCGTCGAACTGCATCTCCACCACCGGCCGCAGCCCGTACATGGCCATGCCGACGGCGGTGCCGAGGATGCCCGCCTCGGCCAGCGGGGTGTCCAGGCAGCGGTCCGGGCCGAACTCGGCGGTCAGCCCGTCGGTGATCCGGAAGACGCCGCCGAGCGCGCCGACGTCCTCGCCGAGCACGTGCACCGCGGGGTCCTCGCGCATGGCGTCGCGCAGCGCCGCGTTGAGCGCCTGCGCCATGCTCGCGGTGCGGGCGCCGGCGGCGGGGGAGGCGGCGGTGGGGGAAGCGGCCGTCGTCATCAGTGCTGCACCTCGGCCTCGGCGGCCAGCTCCTCGGCCAACCGCGCGGCCTGCTCGCGCAGTTGCGGGGTGGGCTCGGCGTACACGTGGGCGAACAGGGACATCGGGTCGAGCTCCGGGTCGGCGTGGAACTCGGCCCGCATCCGGGCCGCGAGCGCCTCGCCCTCGTCGGCCGCCTCCTGCACCAGGGCGTCGTCCAGCACCCCGAGTCCGCGCAGCGCGCGCTCCATCAGCAGAATCGGGTCGTGCTCGCGCCAGGCCGCCACCTCGGCCTCGGTCCGGTAGCGGGTGGCGTCGTCGGCGTTGGTGTGCGCCTCGGCCCGGTAGGTCAGCGCCTCGACCAGGGTCGGGCCGCCGCCGGTCCGGGCCCGCTCGACGGCCTCGGCCAGGACGGTGTGCACGGCGGGCGCGTCGTTGCCGTCCACCAGCCGGCCGGGCATCCCGTAGCCGACGGCCTTGTGCGCCAGGGTCGGGGCGGCGGACTGCGCGCCGAGCGGGACGGAGATCGCGTAGCCGTTGTTCTGGACCAGGAAGACCACCGGGGCCCGGAGCACGGCGGCGAAGTTCAGCGCCTCGTGGAAGTCGCCCTCGCTGGTGCCGCCGTCGCCGAGCAGGGCCAGCGCGACCACCGGGTCGCCGCTCAGCCGGGCGGCGTGGGCCAGCCCGACGGCGTGCGGGCCCTGGGTGGCCAGCGGGGTGCAGAGCGGGGCGGTGCGGCTGGCGCGCGGGTCGTAGCCGGTGTGGGCGTTGCCGCGCAGCAGGGTGAGCGCCTCCAGCGGGTCCACGCCGCGGGAGACCACGGCCAGGGTGTCGCGGTAGCTGGGGAACAGCCAGTCGCGCTCGCCGAGCACCAGCGCGGCGGCGACCTGGCAGGCCTCCTGCCCGGTCGAGGCCGGGTAGACGGCGAGCCGGCCCTGCTTGGTGAGCGTGGTGGCCTGCTGGTTGTACCGGCGGCCGACGACCAGGCGGCGGTACAGCTCGCGGAGCAGGGCGGGGTCGTACTTCTCCAGTGCGGGGGTACCGAGGACCCGGACGGGAGCGGTGTCCGGGAGCAGCGGGGCCGGGTCGGTGCGGGGGGCGGTGGCCCCGGGCAGCCAGCCGGGCACCGACGTGCGGTGTCTGTGGTCGAGAACGGTCATCTCGGGGCACCTCCAGGGGTGGCGGGGGCTCCCTACCGATTGTTCGGTCGTCTGTTCATCTTGACCAGAAGCGTGCGAAGGTGGTGGACAATCGGCCCGGGGGGCGGTCGACTGGTGGCAGTTGGTCCAATCGGTGGGGGTGGGGGGTCATGTCGGCTGAACAGATGTCCAGACTCGACCGGGTCGACCGGGCGATCCTGCGGCTGCTGCAGCAGGACGGCCGGGCCTCGATCCGCTCGGTGGCCGAGCGGGTGCACGTGTCGCGGGCGAACGCGTACGCCCGGATATCCAGGATGGTCGAGGACGGGGTCATTCGCGGCTTCACCGCCAGGGTGGACCACGAACGCGCAGGTCAGGGCGCATCCGCCTACATCACCCTGAAGATCGTGCAGAACTCCTGGCGCACCGTGCGCGAGCAGCTGCTGGCCCTGCCCGGGGTCGCGCACATCGCGCTGGTCGGCGGCGACTTCGACGTCCTGCTGCTGGTGCACACCGCCGACAACCGGGCCCTGCGGGAGCTGGTGCTGGGCAGCATCCAGTCCATCCCCCAGGTGCTCGGCACCCGCACCATGCTGGTCTTCGAGGAGACCGACCAGGTCCCCCCGGACCAGCCCTGAGCCCCGGACCGTCGGCCGCCCCGCGGACCCGTCCGGTCAGCGGGCCCGCAGACCGTCGAAGGCCAGGTGGACCACCGCGTCCGCGACCCCGTCGGCGCTCCTGTGGCCCGGCCGGTACCACTCCACGATGGAGTTGATCATGCCGAAGAGCAGCCGGGTGGCCAGCCGGGGTTCGACGTCCGCCCGCAGCGCGCCGTCCGCCACCGCGGCCCGCAGCAGCTCGGCCACCTGGTGGTCGAACTCCCGGCGGCGCTCCAGCGCCCACTGCTCGGTGGCCGTGTTGCCGCGCACCCGCAGCAGCAGGGTGACGTAGGGCAGCTCCGCCAGCAGCACCTCGGCGGTCCGCCGCACGACGTGCTCCAGCCGCTCCACCGCCGTCCCGTCGACCGCGCCCGGCTCGGAGAGGATCCCGAACAGCCCGTCCAGCGCCCGCCCGACGGCGAGCCGGAGCAGCTCCTCCTTGCCGCGCACGTGGTGGTAGATCGACGACTTGGAGATCCCGGCCGCGCGCGACAGGTCCTCCATCGAGGTGCCGTCGTAGCCGCGCTCGTTGAAGACGTCGACGGTCACCGCGAGCAGGGACTCCACGGTGTAGGCGGTACGCGTGGTGTGATCGGCCATCCTCCGAGTATGGCCGCCCGCCCCGGTGCCGCGGTGCCCGGGTGCCCTGGTCCACACCAAATCCCGGGCCCACGCCCTAGACTCGGCGGACGATCCGTCCGTGGCCGAGCAGGTGGGGTAGTCGATGAGCGCAATACCGGCAGTCGAGTCCGATCTGCCCGAGCAGCGCAGCGACGGCTCCACGGACCGGCCCGCGGCCGACTGGCGCGAGCGCGCCCGCGACCTGGTCCTGCGTTTCGGCCCGGCGGTCTGGTGCTACGCCGTGCTGAAGCTGCTCGGCTTCACCGTCTTCATGAAGCTGCTCTCCTTCTCCGGGGACTACCTGGAGAAGCACCCCCGGTTCGGCGGCGGCGCCAACCCCTGGGACGTGCTGGCCAGCTGGGACGGCTGGTGGTACCAGCAGGTCGCCCAGTTCGGCTACCACCCGGCGCTGGTGCCGGTCCCCGGGGGCACTCCCGGCTTCACCATCGAGCAGAACTCGGCCGCCTTCTTCCCGCTCTACCCCGGCCTGATGCGGCTGGTCTCGGAGATCAGCCCGTTCGGCCTGTACGGCGCCGGGATGCTGGTCTCGGTGGTCGCCTCGCTGTTCGCCGCGGCCGGCATCTACGCGGTGGTGGACCGGATGGCCGGTCCGCGCGCGGGCGTGATCGCGGCCGGGCTGTGGGCGATCGCCCCGGGCTCGGGCGCCGAGTGGGCGCTGTACTCCGACTCGCTGTTCATCGCGCTGGCCGCCTGGGCCTGCTACTTCGTGATGACCAAGCAGTGGGTGACGGCCGGGGCGATCACGCTGGTCGCCGGCCTCAACCGCCCCACCTCGGCGGCGCTGATCGGCGCGGTCGGCCTGGCCGCGCTGGTGGAGCTGTACCGGCGGGAGAGCGGGGTGCTGCGCCCGCTGACCGCGATGCTGCTGGCCCCGCTCGGGCTGCTCGGCTACGTCGGCTGGGTGGGCTGGCGGATGGGCGACTGGGGCGGCTACTTCACGCTCCAGCGGGACGCCTGGCTGCACTACTTCGACTGGGGCCAGGGCACCTGGCGGGCGGTGCGCGGCATCCTGCTGGGCCGCAACGACTACCCGTTCGCCTACCACACCTCGGACATGCTGGCGACGCTGCTGGTGCTGAGCCTGCCGGTGCTGATCGTGCTGCTGGTCCGGCTGCGCCCGCCGCTGGTGCTGACCGCCTACACGCTGGCGACCATCGTCTCGGTGCTCGGCAGCCTGGGCATCTTCGGCAACACCTCGCGCTACCTGCTGCCGGCGTTCCCGCTGCTGATCGCGCTCGCGGTGGCGATGCGGAAGCTGAGCTGGCCGGTGCTGGCCACCGCGCTCGGCAGCGGGGCGCTCGCCTCCGGCTGGTACGCCGGTTACGTCATCTTCGAGCTGGGCATCCCGTAGGCCCCGCCGTCACCGCCCTACGGGAGCGCGTCCGGAACCCGCCGGACGCGCTTCTCATTTGCCTCTTGAGCCGACCGATCGTTCGGTTACTCTGTGACGTGTCCCGTCCTCCCCTCTGAGGAGCGCACACCATGTCCGCAGCGGTCACCCACCCCCACGTCGCCGAGCTCGTCGAACGCCACCGGGCCACCCTGGAGGCCGCCGTCGACGCCGCCGCCAAGCGCGACTACTGGTCGCCCTACCCCGAGTTCCCGAAGGCCTACGGCGAGAGCGGCGCCGCGGACGGCAGGGCCGCCTTCGAGGCGCTGCTGAACCGGCCGTTCGAGCTGCCCGGCCACCCCGCCGACGGCGACCTGGTCGGCGGCGAGGCCTCCCCGTACGGCCTGGAGCTGGGCATCGGCTACCCGCACGCCGGACCGGACGCCCTGATCGCCGCGCTGACCGCCGCCCGCCCGGCCTGGGCCGCCGCCGGGCCGCTCGCCCGCGCCGCCGTCTGCCTGGAGATCCTGGCCCGGATCAACGCCCGCTCGCACGAGTTCGCCAACGCCGTCATGCACACCACCGGCCAGGCCTACCCGATGGCCTTCCAGGCCGGCGGCCCGCACGCCCAGGACCGCGGCCTGGAGGCCGTCGCCTACGCGTACACCGAGCAGACCCGGCTGCCGGAGAGCGCCGGCTGGACCAAGCCGCAGGGCAAGCGCGACCCGCTCGTGATGACCAAGGAGTTCACCGTCGTCCCGCGCGGCCTGGCGCTGCTGATCGGCTGCAACACCTTCCCCACCTGGAACGGCTTCCCCGGCCTGTTCGCCTCGCTGGCCACCGGCAACCCGGTGCTGGTCAAGCCGCACCCGCGCGCCGTCCTCCCGCTGGCGCTCACCGTCCGCACCGCCCGCGAGGTGCTCGCCGAGGCCGGTTTCGACCCCGACCTGGTCTGCCTGGCCGCCGAGCACGAGGGCGGCACCGTGGCCGCCACCCTGGCCGTGCGCCCGGAGATCAAGCTGATCGACTACACCGGCTCCACCGCCTTCGGCGACTGGCTGGAGGAGCACGCCCGGCAGGCCGAGGTCTACACCGAGAAGGCCGGCGTCAACACCGTGGTCGTCGACTCCACCGACGACTACCGGGGCATGCTGAACAACCTGGCCTTCTCGCTCTCGCTGTACAGCGGCCAGATGTGCACCACCCCGCAGAACCTGCTGATCCCGCGCGGCGGCATCGGCACCGACCAGGGCGCCAAGTCCTACGACGAGGTGGTCCGCGACCTCGCCGCCGCCGTCGAGGGCCTGCTCTCCGACGACGCCCGCGCCACCGCCGTCCTCGGCGCCGTGGTCAACCCCGGCGTGCTCCGGCGCTCGGCCGCCGCGGCCGGCGGCGAGTACGGCGAACTCGCCCTCGCCCCGCGGGCGGTGCAGCACCCGGAGTTCCCCGGCGCGACCGTCCGCACCCCCGCGCTGGTCAAGCTGGACGCCGACAAGCCGGACGACCGCGCGATCTACCGCAGCGAATGCTTCGGCCCGGTCTCCTTCGCCGTCGCGGTCGAGGACACCGCCGCCGCGGTCGCGCTGCTGCGCGAGACCGTGCGCACCCGGGGCGCGATGACCGCCTCCGGCTACACCACCTCGCCCGAGGTCGAGGCCGCCCTGGTCGAGGCCGCGCTCGACGCCGGCGTCTCGCTCTCGCTCAACCTCACCGGCGGGGTGTACGCCAACCAGACCGCCGCCTTCTCCGACCTGCACGGCACCGGCGCCAACCCGGCCGCCAACTCCGCCTACTGCGACGGCGCGTTCGTCGCCAACCGGTTCCGCACCGTGGAGATCCGCCGGCACAGCTGAGTGCCGCTCGCCTCCGGTCCCCGGCCACTCGCCGGGGGCCGGAGATTCACAACCTCACTCCCGGGCAGCGATGATGGAGGCGGGGAAACGCCACACCCGGCGTCCAGCCGCTGTTCGAGCACCGGGAGCTGACACATGAGCGAGAAGCAGACCGTCACCGACGTCATCGTGGTCGGCGCCGGACCGACCGGACTGCTGCTGGCCGGCGATCTCGCCGCCGCCGGGCTGGACGTCACCGTGCTGGAGAAGCGCGCCGCCGAGTCCAACCTCACCCGGGCCTTCGCCGTCCACGCCCGCAGCCTGGAACTGCTGGACGCCCGCGGCCTCGCCGACGAGCTCATCACCGACGGCCGCCCCGTCACCTCGCTGAACGCCTTCAACCGGGCCAGGATCGACCTCGGCAGCCTGCCCACCCGCTTCCCGTTCGTCCTGATGACGCCGCAGTACCGGACCGAACAGCTGCTGCTGGACCGGGCGGTGAAGGCGGGCGCGCGGATCCTGCGCGGCGCCGAGGTGACCGGCCTGCACCAGGACGCCGAGGGCGTCACGGTCGAGACCGTCGAGGACGGCGCCGCCGCCACCCACCGGGCCCGCTACGCGGTGGGCGCCGACGGCGTCCACTCCACCGTCCGTGACCTGCTCGGCCTGCCCTTCCCCGGCGAGTCGGTGGTCGACTCGATGCTGCTGGCCGACGTCCGGCTCGAACGCGACCCCGACGACGGGCTCGCCGCCGGCGCCGACGAGGACGGCCTCGCCCTCCTGGTGCCGTTCGGCGACGGCTGGTACCGGGTCCTCGCCTGGGACCGCAACGAGCAGCTCCCGGACGGCGCCGTGCCGGAGCCCGACCTGATCGCCGCCATCGCCCGCCGCGCCCTCGGCGAGGACTACGGGCTGCACGACGTCCGCTGGAGCTCCACCTTCCACAGCGACGAGCGGCAGGTCCCCGACTACCGCTCCGGGCGGGTCTTCCTGGCCGGTGACGCGGCCCACTGCCACTCCCCGGCGGGCGGCCTCGGCATGAACACCGGCCTCCAGGACGCCGCCAACCTCTCCTGGAAGCTCGCCGCCGTCCTGCGCGGGCGGGCCACCGACGCGCTGCTCGACAGCTACCAGGCCGAGCGGCACCCGGTCGGCCGGGCGGCCCTGCGCGTCTCCGGCGCGATGATCCGGGTCGCCGTCGCCCAGTCCGCCGCCACCCGGGCGCTGCGCGGCGCGCTGGTCTCGGTCGCCGGGCACCTGGACACGCTCGTCGAGCGCGGCGCCCGCACCGTCTCCGGCATCGGCATCGCCTACCCGGCGCCCAAGGACGCCCATCCGCTGGTCGGCAAGCGCGTCCCGGACCTTCGGCTGACCGCCCTGGAACAGCCCCGCGAGGGCGCCCCGGCCGCTCCCGAGCGGCTCTACGAGGCCCTGCGGGCCGGGAGGTTCGTCCTGGTCAGCAATGACGAGGTGGCGGCCGCCGACCCCTGGGCGGACCGTCTGGTCACCGCCGCCCCGGCCGACCCGCACGGCAAGCTACGCGACACCGTGCTGCTGATCCGCCCGGACGGCTACGCCGCCTGGGCCGCCGTCGACCCGGGCGCCGGCGAGCTGCGCGCCGCGCTCACCGAGTGGCTCGGCGAGGCCTGACCCGGCCCGCCGGGCGCGGCCCCGGGGCGCACGGCCGTCCCGGGGTCAGCCCTTGGCCTTCTCGTAGTGCCGGGCCGCCTTCGCCCGGTTGCCACACACCGCCATCCGGCACCAGCGGCGGCGGCCGTTCTGCGAGGTGTCGAAGAAGTGCAGGATGCACGCCTCGTGCGCACACTTCTTGATCCGCTGCGGCCCCTGGGCCAGCAGCCCCAGGAAGTCGTCCACCACCAGCCAGGCGGCCAGCCGCTGCGGCTCGTCCACCTCGACCCGGTCCACCGGCCCGGCCGCCGAGGCCTCCCGCCGCACCCGCCCGTGCCGCAGCACCGCGTCCAGCCCGGCCAGCTCGCCGGCCCCGGGCAGCCGGCCCGCGTCCAGCGCGCGCACCGCCGCCGCCAGCGCCTCCCGCGCCTGCCGGAGGGCGGCCAGCCCGGCCTCGTCCGCCGCGCACCGCGGGGCCAGCCCGGCCGAGGAGAGCCAGATCGCGTGGCCGTCCGGTGCGTCGAGCAGGTCGTTGACCGGCACCCCGGCCCACCGCGTGTTCAGCAGGTCGAGCGCGAGCGGCTCACCGAGCAGCGGGCGCGGGTCCCGCGGGTCTGCTGTCCGCTCCGTCATCGGCACTCCCAAGCTCTCGAACGGTCCCCGAGTCTACGGCCGGCCCCGCCCGGGCGGTTCCTGGCCGGAACAGGACAGCGCCCGGCCGGATCCCGCCGCCCGCCCGGGGAGCGGTCGGTGTGTTTCCGTACTGTTTCAAGATCGCTCACCGGGCGGTCCACCCCCCGTGACCACTGTCATACGCACGACTGATGACGTAGCCTCTCGACCGTGCATAGGGTTCCCCACAGCTCGGCGAGGCCATTGACGGCGCGTTCCGGCGCCGCACCGGGTCTGCCGAACCCGCTCGGTGGGGAAGGTAACCACATGGCCTCACAGCACCCCCAGGACGCACGACTCAGACTGGTCGGGCCGCGCCAGGACGCACCCGCGCCCGCTCCCCGGCCACCCGCTCCGCCGCTGTCGCCCGCGCCGACGCCCGGACGCCCCAGCCCCACCGGCGGCTTCGCCGACACCCTGCATGTGGCGATCGAGGCCAGCGGCCTCAGCCTGGACCGGATCCGCGCCGCGCTCGCCCAACGGGGCGTCAGAGTCAGTGTCACCACGCTGAGTTACTGGCGGCGCGGGCGCAGCCAGCCGGAGCGGGCCAGTTCGCTGCGCGCCGTGCACCTGCTGGAGGAACTGCTCGGCCTGCCGCACTCCACGCTGTCCGCACTGCTCGGCCCGCCCCGTCCGCGCGGCCGCTGGGCGGCCAACGCCACCACCAGCCACCTGCGGCTGGAGGACGTCTGGCCGGGCGAGCAGGACATCTCCGACGTGTTCACCGAACTCGACGCGCCGCCGGCCGGCGAGCTGGAGCGGCTCTCGGTCCACGACTCGTACTACGTGGACGCCGACCGGCGCGGCAACCTGCTGCGGCTGCGCCAGGTGGTCCGCGCCACGGTGGCCGGGGTGACCCGCTGCCTGGTGGTGCACAAGGCCGACGAGGAGGGGACCGGCTGCCCGGAGATCACCGGTGTGCGGCACGGCCGGCTCGGCCGGGTGCGCCGCCGCACGGAGGCCGGGCTGATCGTCGGCGAGGTGATGCTGGACCGTCCGCTGGGCCTCGGTGACAGCACCGTCTTCGAGTACGAGGTGGAGATCCCCTCCGGCGGCGCCCGGACGACCGAGTACAGCCGCCGCTTCGCCACGCCGGTGCGCGAGTACGTGCTCCAGGTCCACTTCGACCCGGCGACGGTGCCGGTGCACTGCGAGCGCTACGACCGCGACCCGGGGGCGGACGTCGACCGGCGCCGCGAGCAGCTCTGGATCGGCGCCTCCGCCAGTGCCCACGTCCTCGCCCCCGACCAGCAGCCGGGCCACATCGGCGTCCGCTGGGAGTGGGAGTAGCCGCTCCGCGGCCCGGCGCCCGCGCGCCCGCTCCGCCGCACCGCCCCTCCGCATGCTTGTCATGGCACAGCCATTCCCGGAAAACCTAACCATTGAAACCCATAGTACCGGTTAACTCGCTCTCGACCCGGCCCCTGCCGCCGAGCCGACCCGCCGGCGCCACCCCTCCCAGCACCTCCCGTCACTCCCCGCCACACCGGGCACGCTGAACGGCCGTCACCCGTTCGGAGCAATCCGCCGTGCCGATCATGCGTCCGCTTTGGGACTTTGGTCCCGATAACACGCGGTGTGCCCCTGGGAAGGACCGTGCTGTCACGTCGTCAGCGGCCTGACAGCAGCGTCCCCCAGCAGGAGAGACAAGAGGCGGAGAATGACCCGAACCGAGCAGCTGACCCCCTTGGTGGAATTCGACGAGGTGGAGCCGGACGAGGACTGCATATGCGGGGGCTGCTGCGCCCGCCGCCGGGCCCGGCTGCACGCCGCGCCGGTGCACGAGGGCGGACACGCGGCAGCCCGCAGCGTCCGGCGCCGGGCCGCCGTGCTGATGGCCGCCGTCGGGACCGCGCTCGGCGGCGGCGCGGCCGGCGCGGCCACCGCCGTCGCGGCTCCCGCCCCGACCCCGACCCCCGGCGGCTCCGCCAGCCCCCGCACCGAGACCCCGCAGGGCGAGGTCAGCGGCCTCTACGGCGAGTCCCCCTCCGCCCGCTCGTTCGCCGCCCCGCGCGCCGCCGCGGCCCCGGTCACCCGGGCCCAGATCATCGAACGGGCCCAGCGCTGGGTCGACCAGAAGGTCCCGTACAGCATGAGCCGGTACTGGTCGGACGGCTACCGCCAGGACTGCTCCGGCTTCGTCTCGATGGCCTGGGGGCTGGGCACCAGCCAGACCACCTGGACCCTGCCGAACTTCGCCGACCGGATCACCAAGGCCGACCTCCAGCCCGGCGACATCCTGGTCTACAACAACCCGGCCAGCCCGCAGTCCGGCTCCCACGTGACGATCTTCGGCGGCTGGACGGACTCCACCCGCACCCGCTACATCGCGTACGAGCAGACCTCCCCGACCACCCTCAAGCGCTCCACCCCGTACGCGTACTGGAACAACTCGGCCTCCTACGTCCCGTACCGCTACAAGGGCCTCGCCGCCGGCGGCAGCGGCGGCAGCAGCAGCGGCGGGAACTCCTCGTCGACGGCCTTCCCGGGGGCCGGCTCGTTCGGCCCGGGCGCCAACAACGCCTACGTCACCGAGCTCGGCCGGCTGCTGGTGCAGCGCGGCGGCGGCCGCTTCTACAGCGAGGGGCCGGGCCCGCGCTGGGGCGAGGCCGACCGGCGGGCCACCGAGGCCTTCCAGCTCGCCCAGGGCTGGCGCGGCAGCGAGGCGGACGGCATCCCCGGCAAGGCCACCTGGGACTACCTGGTCAACGGCAAGGGCCGCGACATCGGGGGCGGCACCCCGCTGCCGCCCCCGCCGGTCACCCCCGGCACCGGCGTGCCGGCCTTCCCGGGCACCGACAAGTTCGGCCCGGGCGCCAACAACGACTGGGTGCGCCTGCTCGGCGAGCAGCTGGTCCGCAAGGGCTACGGCCGCTCCTACACCGAGGGCCCGGGCCCGCGCTGGACGGACGCCGACCGGCGCAACGTGCAGGCCTTCCAGGAGGCCCAGGGCTGGCGCGGCGCCGAGGCGGACGGCTACCCCGGCCCGGACACCTGGAAGCGGCTGTTCTCCTGACGGCAGGTCCCCTGACGGACCGTCCCCCGACGGACCGTCCCCGGCCGGCCGTTCCCCCGACGGCCCGCCGCCCGGACCCGTCCCGGCCGCCGGTTCACACCGGCGCGCCGGGCGGGCGCCCGGACATCCAGTGGAACAGCCCCATCGCCACGCTGGTCGCCAGGTTGAAGCTGGAGACCCCGGGCCGCATCGGCACCGCGACCAGGGCGTCGGCCCGTGCCTTCAGCTCCGCCGTCACCCCGTGCCGCTCGGTGCCGAAGGCGAGCACCGCGTCGTCCGGGAAGGCCGTCTCCCGGATGTCCGCGCCCTCCGGGTCCAGCACGTGGAGCGGTCCGGCCGGCAGCTCGGACAGGCTCAGCCGCTCGACGGCGGTGGCGAAGTGCAGGCCCGCGCTGCCGCGCAGCACCGCCGGGTGCCAGGGGTCCAGCTCGCCGGTGGTGACCACGCCCGCCGCGCCGAAGCCGGCCGCGAGCCGGATCACCGCGCCGACGTTGCCCAGGTTGCGCGGGTTCTCCAGCAGCACGACGGGGGCCGGCCGGGGCCGCAGGCCCAGCGCGGCGCGATTGGCCTCCGCGGTGGGCCGCACCGCCAGCGCGATCACCCCGGTCGGGTGCAGCCGGGGCGCGAGCGTGCGCAGCGCGGCCCCGGGCAGCTCGGCGGCCAGCGCGTCCAGCGCGGGCGCGACGTCCGGGGCCAGTTCGGCGGCGAGCGCCAGCAGCGCGGCGCGGTCGGTGGTCAGCACCTGCCGGACGGTGCCGCCGAACCGCAGCGCGTGCTTCAGCGGGTGGAACCCGTCCAGCAGCACCGTCCCCGGCTCCTCGGCCCCGGCCCGCCAGTCCCGCAGCAGTTCCTCGTTCACCCCGCTCACTCTGCCATCCCCGGCGGGGGCCGCCTCAACGCCCCGTGGGCTCCGGCTCGCGCCGCTCGGCGGTGGCCGCCGTGCCACCGCCGCGCAGCGCCCGTTCAAGGTCCTTCAGTGCCTGGAGCAGCAGCCGGGTGCCGGAGCGCACGACGTCCCCCTGCACCCCGGCGGGCTCCTCGGCGAGCCGCCGCTCCAGCTGTTCCTGGGCCTCCCGCACGGCGCCGAACTCCACCGGCTGCCCGGTCAGCAGGGCGCCCGCCGCCAGCGCCGTCGCCAGCCGCAGCTCCTCGGCGAACTCGGCCGCCCCGGGCACCGGATCGGCGTCCTCGGCGGGCAGGTGGGCCTCCAGCAGCACCGCGACCCGCCCCAGGTGGCCGACCGCCGCGCGGGCCCGGTCCAGCTGGCGCCGGCTCACCCCGGGCAGTCCGGAGGCGTGCCGGCCGGGCTCGGCGTCGGCCCGCTGCATCGCCTGGAGCAGCTCCGAGCGCGCCTCCCGGGAGTCCAGCAGCGCCGAGCGGACCTCCCGTCCGCGCGGCGCGGCCGGCCGCCCGTAGACGGCGATCACCTCGGCCGCGTACCGCCCGGCGGCGGCCAGCCACTCGGCCAGCCGTTCGCCGAGCCGGGCGGTCTGCCAGGTCGGGAAGAGCGCGTAGACCAGCAGCGCGACCGAGCCGCCGAGCAGGGTGAGCCCGACCCGTTCCACCGCCGTGGCCAGCGGGTTCCCCTCCTGGAGCCCGAGCAGGAAGACGACGTAGGAGGAGATGCAGGTGGTGATCACCGCGTAGCCGGTGCGGAAGGTCAGGTAGGCCCCGGCGATCGAGACCACCGCGAGTGCGGCCAGCACCCACTCGCCGGGCCTGGCCAGCTGCACCACCAGGGTGGAGGCGGCCACCCCGACGACCGTGCCGGCCAGCCGGGCCACCCCCCGGCTGTAGGTCTGCGCGAAGTCCGGCCGCATCACCATCGCGGCGGTCATCGGCGCCCAGTAGCCGTGGTGGAAACCGGCCAGCCGGGCCAGCAGGTAGGCGACGGTGACCACCCCGGACAGCCGCACCGCGTGCTGGAACACCGCCGAGTGCGGGTGGAACTGCCGCCGCACCGCGCGCAGCGCCGTCGGCAGCATCCGGACCAGCGGCGGTTTGCGCAGCGCCCCGCCGGGCTGGAGGACGGGGGTGTCGATGGTGTCCTCGGAGCTCCGGTCGAGCGCGTCGGCGGCCTTGCGGAGCAGCCCGGCCAGTCGGCGCGCGGCCCGGCGGGCGGCGCCGCGCAGCTCCGGCCCCTCGGTCCGGGCGACCAGGGTGAGGGACGGCGCCGAGCGGGGCAGCTGGAGCGGGTCGCCGGTGCGGACCGCCCGGGCCAGCGCGTCCATCGCCTCGGCGGAGGCGGCCAGCACCTCCCGGGCCCGGTCGCGCTCCGGCCCCTCCTCGGGGGCGCCCACCTTGGGGTCGGCGATCGCCGCCAGGGTGGGCCGGATCCGTTCGGCGATCCCGCGCAGGCCGCGCAGTTCGGGCGGCCTGCGCCGGTCCTGCCAGGGCGTCAGCGCGGCGGCGTGCCGGGCCTCCATGAACGGTTCCGGGTCGACGTGCGCGGTCGGGTCCTGGCGCAGCCGGCGCGCGTAGTCGGCCAGTTCGGCGTAGGTGTCGGCGAGCGCCTCCCGCTGGGCGGTCCAGCTGCCGATCGGCCAGAGGGTGATGACCAGGGCCTGGACGCCGCCGCCGAGCGCGCAGACCAGCCCGTGGCCGAGCGCGGTGAGCGGGCTGACCGGCAGTTGGACGACGATCAGCATCACCGAGAGGGTGTTGGCGGCGACCACGCCCGCGGTCGGCCCGATCGCCCAGGCGAGCCCGGCGCCGAACGCCCAGACCGCCAGCAGCACCGGGAAGAGCCCGGTCACCCCGGCCGCCAGGTAGCCGAGGAAGGTGCTGACCCCGAGTCCGATCCCGGCGGCGACGGCCAGCGTGGCCCGGGGCCGGAAGCTGCGCTGGAAGGTCGCCGTCCCGGCGATGAACGCGCCCATCGCGGCCGAGGTGGCGAGCCGGGCGTCGCCGAGCGCGAGGGTCGGGAAGAGCACCAGGGCGACGGCGAGCGCGCCGCGCGCCGCCCGCTTGGGGTCGGTGAGCGCCCGGTCGATGGTCAGTCCGGTCCGCGCGGTGTCTCGAAGCGCGGCGAACCAGGACATACCGGTCAGCTTAGTGGCGGCCCCCGGGACGGATCCGCGCGACCCGCTCCCCGGCCCACAGCAGCGCCGCCGTCGGCAGGAACACCGCGTCCGCCGCGATCATCGCCAGCGAGAACACCGGCAGCCCCAACAGCACCGCGATCCCCGCGTGTTCGGCCATCATCACCACCAGCAGCGCGTTCTTGATCCGCCGGTTCACCAGCGTGAACGGGAAGGCCACCTGGAGCAGCACCGTCCCGTAGGTGATCAGGAACACCGGCAGCATCGCCCCGCCGACCAGCCCGGACAGCCCCGGCCAGGGCGTGAAGTAGTCCAGGTGCAGCGGGTAGTACAGCGCGGTGCCGTCCTGCCAGCGCGAGCCCTGCACCTTGTACCAGCCGGCCGTGGCGTAGATCAGCACCACCTCGACGGCGATCACCAGCATCGCGCAGTTGTGCACCATGGTCGCCAGCGCGTCGAGCACCGCCCGGGTCTCGCCCCGCGGGGCCGCCCGGTCCACCAGCCACCACAGCCCGGCCACCGCCCAGAGCACCCAGAACAGCGGACCCCAGCCGACGTACGGGAACGCCGGGACCGTCCAGTCCAGGCTGCTCCCCGAGAAGCCCCCCAGCTGACAGACCAGCAGCACCGCGCCGAGCACCGCCCACACCAGCACCCCGGCCGCGCCGTCCCGCCCGGACCGCACCCGCCGGGCGTCCAGCGACCACACCTCGGCGCACCGGGTGAAGACCAGGTACACCGCCATCAGGTGGACGATGTTGTCGCCGCCGTCGCCGAGGAAGACGTTGCGGTTCTGCAGCGACAGCACGGTCACCAGGAACAGCACCGTGGCCGCCCTGGTCCGCCAGCCGAGCAGCACCGCCAGCGCGGCCAGCACCGCCAGGTGGTAGACCAGCTCGAACCAGAGCCGCCCGCCGAACCAGGGAAGCACCGTCAGCGCCCCGTTGTCGGCCAGCAGCCGTTCCGCCAGCTCCATCGACCAGGGCGAGGTGTCGCCGTACAGCAGCCGCCGGTCCGGCCACTCGCGCAGCAGGTACGCCAGCCAGACCAGCCCGAAGCCGATCCGCACCGTCGCCGCCTGGTACCGCCCCAGCACCCGGCCGGCGAACACCCCGAACGCCCGGGCGGCCGGTCCCGTCCGGCGCGCGGCGGGCGGCGCCCCCTCACCGGGCGGCGCCCCCTCGCCGGGCGGCGCCCCCTCGCCGGCCGGCGGCCCGGACTGGCGGGGGACCGCGTCCGGCAGCAGCTCCGGCACCCCGGCCGGGACCGGGCCGCTCACCACAGCTCCCGCAGGTCCTCGTCCCGCACCGGCCACCAGGGCAGCTCGCGCACCTTCGGCGCGGGCGGCGCCGCCTCCCCGCTCCAGTCCGGCGGCGCGACGGTCGTCGTGGTCACCCGCAGCTCGACCGCCACCACCGGCCGGCCCTCGACGCTGCGGCCGATCCGCTGCACCGCGATCCGCTTCAGGTAGTCCTCGGCGAGCCGTCCGCGCGCCGTGGTCGCCGACTCGTCCTGGGCGCTGTGCGACCCGTCGTAGAAGTCCCAGGCCCGGCGCAGCAGGTTCTGGTCGGCGTGGCCGGGCGCCGGATTGCCCCGGATCGCCGCGATGTCCTGCGCCGTCAGCCCCACCCACCCGTGGACCACGGCGTCCCCGTCCGCCGACACCGTGCGCACCCGGGCGTCCACCGCGACGTTCTGCTGCAGCGGATTGGGCGCGAACAGCTTCCAGTTCTGCTCGAACTCGGGATAGACCAGGCCGTCCAGCTGCTCCCGGTACTCCCGGGAGAGCGAATTGGCGGGCGCCACGTGCAGGAAGACCGCGCCGAGGAACAGCCCGGTGGCCGACACCAGCAGGACGGCGGCCGTGCCCAGGACGACCCGGGCGGGCGCCGACCGGACCGGACCGGCGGGCGGCGGCGGGCTCTCGGCGTTCTCGGCGGCCTCGGCACTCTCGGCCATGAACTCCCCCGGGGACGGGTGGGGCCGGCACCGCGCCGGCCCGGTCGCGCGCCCATCCTGCCCTAATCCCGGTGCTCTGCGGAGCCCCCCGGGCACGCGGTTCCGGACGACGCGGCCCCCGCGGCCCCGCTACAGGACGAAGGCGTCCTGCCCGTCGCTGCTCACCATCGGACGGCCCGCGCCGTCCCAGGCGTACATCCCGCCGTCCACGTTGACCGCGTCCCGGCCGTTCTGCACCAGGTACTGGACGACCTGCGCGGAACGCCCGCCGACCCGGCAGAGCACGTACAGCGTCGCGTCCGGCAGCTCGCCGATCCGCGCGACCACCTCGCCGATGGGGATATGCAGCGCGCCGTCCACGTGCCCGGCGTCCCACTCGTCCTGCTCCCGGACGTCCAGCAGGGCGGCGTCGGCGGGCACGGCGGCGGCGTCGATGGTGGGGATCTGCGCGAACATCGTCTGGTTCTCCTGGGCGTCGGGATCGGCCCCGCCATTGTCCCCCACCGGCCCGCCGAGCAGCTTCGCCAGCTCGGCCTGCTGCGCGGCGGCCTTGGCCAGCAGCTGCTCGGCCAGCTCGGTCAGCAGCCCGTCCGGGTCCTGCGGGGCCAGTGCCAGCAGCCCGCCCATCGCGCTGCGCTCCAGGCGGACCTGCTCGGTGGCGAGTTCGCCGATCCGGCCGGTCAGCCACTCCAGCCGGCGGCGCAGCCAGCCCAGCCGGTCGGGGGAGTCCACGGCGGGCGCCGCCTCGGGCGCGGTGGACCACTCGGCCGCCAGCGCCTCCAGCCCGGCGGTGTCGCCGTACGCGTAGGCCTCGTTCACCCGGGCCAGGAACGCCGCCCGGCGCCGCTGCTCCTCCGGGTCGGTGGAGAGGTCCGGATGGGCGCGGCGGACCAGCTCGCGGTAGATCCGCTGGGCGTCCCGGCCGGGCCGCACCCGGGCGGGCGCGGCCGGCGGCGGCGGGGCGTCCTCCTGCTCGCCGCGCTCCCGGACGCTGTCGAACAGCGCGTCCAGGTCCGGCAGCTCCTCGACCCGCCGGCGCGCCTCGTGTGCCCGCCGGAGGTCCTCCGGGTCCCCGGTGCGGGCGGCCACGGCCTCGGCGAGCAGCGCGTCCAGCTCGTCCAGCCGGGCGTACAGCGGCCCGAGCAGCTGATGGTGGATCAGCGCGAAGTTGTCGATCTCGACCCGCAGCGTCCGCACGTCGACGTCCATGGTGAGCCAGGCGAGTTCGGCGGCCTCGACCCGCTCCTCCAGCTCCTGCTGCTCCGGATCGGTCCAGCGGACCGGGATCTGCGCGGTCACCTCTCGCCTCCTCCTGCATGCGGTCCTGCGACCCTACCGCCCGCCCGCGCGGTGCCGTCGCCCGGTGGACGGGGAGTGCGGACCGGCGCACGGCACGTGACACGCAACTGATACCGAGGAATCTCCCCGTTTCGCTATCGACTCCCGGCCCGTCCGTGCTTCGCTGGTATCCGCACAGCATGCCTTCCTCCGGAGAAACGGCCGTCTCCAGACATGGCGGCCAGGCGGGAGCAGACCGAATCCATGGTGGACGATCCCAACTCCACACCGCGTCGGGCGGGCACCGACCCGGGGCCCGGCACCGCACCGGGTGACCAGCCGTCGGGGGTGGTCGCCCTGGTCCGGCTCGCCCTCGTCCTGGTCGACCGCGGCGGCCGGATCACCCAGTGGAGCCGGGCCGCCGAGGAACTGTTCGGCCACCGCGCCGAGGCCGTCCACGACCGGCCGGCCGCCGGGCTGCTGCCCTCCGCCGAACCGCGCAGCGTGCCCGGCCAGGCCGCGCCCCCGGCCTCCGGCCGCCGCCGGGACACCTTCACCACGCTCGCCGAGCTGACCTCCACCGGCGCCGCCTGGGCGGGACAGCTGCCCGTGGTCGACCGCGAGGAGCACCTGCGCGACGTCCTCTGGTGGGCCTACCCGGTGGACGGCCCGGCCGGCGGACTGCTGGCGCTGGCCGCCGACGCCCGCCCGCTGCGCTCCTCCGGCCCCCGGCTGGCCGTCGGCGAGCGGCAGCTGCCGTTCGCCGCCGCCCCCGGCGCCCTCGGCGGCTTCCACCGGCTCTCCGCCGCGCTGACCACGGCCGGCCGGCCGGTGCCCGGAGCGCTCGCCGCCCTGCTGCCCGGCTCCGCCGAACGCCGCGGACCGCTGCTCGCCGCCCTGACCCGGGCCGGGCTGCCCGCCCTGCGGCTGGACCCGGCCACCGTGCTGCCGCTGCGCCCGGCCGACCCGGCGGCCGGCACCGCGCACGCCGCGGCCGGGATCGGCCGCCGCTACCCGACCGCGCAGCAGCGCACCGCCCGGCTCGGCCCGCCGCCGCAGCCCGAGCAGTCCGCGCCGGGC
>NZ_JBHYUU010000114.1:0-28108 GCF_042749955.1 Kitasatospora sp. NPDC059462
GGGGGCCCCCCCCCGGGCCCCCGGGGGGGGGGGGCGGCGGCCCCCCCCCCGCGCGCCCCGGGGGGGGGGCGCCCCTCGTCGTTCGGCGGGCGTCCGCTCAGTGGCGGCCGTGCCCGTTGCCGTTGCCGTTCCCGTTGCCGTTCCCGTCACCGCCGCCGATGACGCCGGGCGGGAAGGTGAAGCCGCCGCCGATCACACCGCCCGCGTTGGTGCCGGGGATGCCGGGGTTCGGGGCCGGCGGCGGGTTGCCGCCCGCGTTCGGGTCGGCCGGCGGGCTGGCCGGGGCGGTGGCGTTCGGGTCCGGCTTGGGGGCCGGGTCCGGGATGTCGACGGTCTGGAAGGTCTCCTTGGGCGAGCCCTTCAGCGCGCCGTCCATGGCCATCTTCCAGATCGGGCCGGGACCGGTGGCGCCGAAGACGCCGTCGGAGCCGTAGTAGGTGTCGCCGATCTTCATGTTCTTCATCTCGACGCCGCCGGTCGGGCCGCCGATCCAGACCGCGGTCGCGAGCTGCGGGGTGTAGCCGCTGAACCAGGCGGCCTTCTTCTTGTCGGTGGTACCGGTCTTGCCGGCGATCTGGCGGCCGTCCTCCAGGCCGAGGGTGGCGCCGGTGCCCTTCTCGGTCACGTTGAGCAGGACGGTGTTCATCGCGTCGGCGGTCTGCTCGGAGAAGGCCTGGGTGCAGCTGGTCTGCGGGACCTTGACGTCCTTGCCGTCGACGGTGGTGATCTTGTTGATCGCGATCGGCGTGCAGTGCTTGCCGCGGGCGGCGAAGGTCGCGTAGACGTTCGCCATGGTCAGCGGCGACATCTCCTTGGTGCCCAGGGTGATCGAGGGCACGACGTCGATCTTGTCACCGGACGCGGTGGCGGTGATGCCCAGCTTGTCGAGCATCTGCTTGACGGGGCAGAGGCCCATCTCCTGCTCCATCTGAACGAAGTAGGTGTTGACCGAGAGGGCCATCGCCTGCTTCAGCTCGTAGGGGCCGACCTCGCTCTTGCTCTCGTTCGGGACGTAGCGCTTGTCGCCCTTCTCGGTGTTCTTCCAGGTGCCTTCGCAGGTCTTCATCGTCGGCCACTCGATGCGGTTCTCGGACGGGTACGCCTTGGTGGGCGGCATGCCGTTCTCGAGCGCGGCCGCGGCGATGATCGGCTTGAACGTCGAACCGGGCTGGAAGCCGTTGCCACCGCCCATCGCCGCGTCGACGTTGAGGTTGACGACGGTCTGGTTCTTGGCCGGCTCCAGGCCGTACGGGCGGGTCTGGGCCATCGCCAGGATCTTGCCGGTGCCCGGCTCCATCATGGTCGCGGCGGCCGAGACCGGGTCGGTGACCTTGACCTTGGTGGTGACGGCGGCCTGGGCGGCGGCCTGCTTGTCCGGGTCGAGGGTGGTGTAGATGTTCAGACCGCCCTGGTCCCAGAACTTCTTGCGCTCGGCGGCGTTCTTGCCGAACACCGGGTCCTGCTTGACCACGTGCCGGACGTAGTCGCAGAAGAAGCCCATGCCCGCCTGGGCGGTGATGCAGCCGTTCTGCGGGTCCTTGTACTTCAGGCCCAGCGGGGCGGCCTTGGCCTCCTTGGCCTGGTCCGGGGTGACGTGCTTGTTCTCGACCATCTTGTCGATCACGACGTTGCGCCGCTTCACCGCGTTGTCCGGGAAGCGCACCGGGTCGTACTGCGACGGGTTCTGCACCAGGCCGGCCAGGGTGGCGGCCTCGGCGATGGTGAGGTCCTTGTTGGACTTGCTGAAGTAGCGCTGGGACGCGGCCTCGATGCCGTACGCCTGGTGGCCGTAGAAGGTGATGTTGAGGTAGTTGGTGAGGATCTGGTCCTTGGTCAGGTCCTCCTCCAGCTTGATCGCGACCTTCAGCTCCTGGATCTTGCGGCCCAGGGTCTTGCGCTGGGCCTCCAGGACGGCGGCCTGGTCGTCACCGGCCTTCTCGACGTTGACGTTCTTCACGTACTGCTGGGTGAGCGTCGAGGCGCCCTGGGAGGCGGTGCCGCTCTCCGCGTTCTTGCTGATCGCGCGGAGCACGCCCTTGAGGTCGACGGCGCCGTGCTCGTAGAAGCGGGCGTCCTCGATGTCGACCTGGGCCTGCCGCATGTACGGCGACATCTGGTCGGCGGTGAGGACGGTGCGGTCGCGCTCGTACACCTTGGCGATCAGCCCGCCCTTGGCGTCGAAGATCTGGGTCGCCTGGGTGAGCGGCGGGGTCTTGAAGTCGTCCGAGATGTTGGAGAAGCCCTCCGCCGTGTTCTTGGCGGTCAGCCCGAGCGCGCCGACGGCAGGCAGGGCCATGCCGGCCAGCAGGACGCCGGAGAGCACACTGACCCCCAGGAACTTCACTCCGTGTCCCGCGTAGTCCAGCGGTGACCCGCGGCGCTTGCCGCGCGGAGCTCCGGTGTTGCCGGGGGGCGGGGATGCCTGGGGGCGCTTCGGTGCCATGGGGAGAACCCTACGTTGCCGAATGCCACACACCGGGGCAGGTGTTCGCCTACGCTTGTCACAAGCTTGCGACAGCTTCGCTGTGTCAGCATCGATCACTCTTGTGAGTGATGAGAATTGCCCGAATTGCCCGCTCCTGGGGTGCTTTTGAGGCAGCTGTCGCCCGCTGCACCGCTGTGTCCGGTAGCGCTGAGTGACGACCCGCGTGGCGAGAGTGGCGCCCGTCGGGCTGGCAAGGCTTGCGACCTGCGATCACTCCAACGAGTGAGCTGATCGCCACCCATAGTCCAATTGGGTCATTCGAGATTGAGCCCGAAGGGGCTGTTGCAACCTGTCGTTCTTCCGTAACGTCCTCAACTGGCAACGGTGAATATGCCGTTGCCGCCGTGGGGGAGCCTCGATTCGGGAGAGGACGGCGCCGGCATGGGCTGGGTAGACGACTGGAGTGCGCAGGCCGCCTGCCGCACGAGCGATCCGGACGAACTGTTCGTCCAGGGGGCGGCGCAGAACCGCGCCAAGGCGGTGTGCAGCGGGTGCCCGGTGCGCACGGAGTGCCTGGCGGACGCGCTGGACAACCGGGTGGAGTTCGGGGTCTGGGGCGGGATGACCGAGCGCGAGCGCCGGGCGCTGCTGCGCCGCCGGCCGACCGTGATCTCGTGGCGCCGGCTGCTGGAGACGGCGCGTACGGAGTACGAGGCCTCGCTGGCCACCGGCGTGATACTGACGGACTACGCCCAGGCGGGCTGAGCCCCCGGGTCGTAGCAGGACGGTCGGTCGGCCCGGGCTGGGGGGCCCGGGCCGACCGGTGTCCGCGCCGACCGGTGTCCGGGGCCGGCGTCAGCCGGTGGAGCCGCTGAGCCGTTCGCCGATCGCCCGCAGTCCGTCCAGGTCGTGGACGTCCCCGGGCAGTGCGGCGACCTCGACGATCGGCACATCCGGGTAGACCGAGACGAAGCGGTCGCGGGTCCGGCGTTCGCGCACCATTACCTGCATCCGCTCGGCGTGCAGCCGCAGCAGCCCGGCCGCGAGCAGCTCGGCCTCCGGCGAGGCGTGCTCCGCGCCGTTCTCCTCCAGCGCCTCGGCGGCGGCCAGCGCCCGTTCGGCGGTGAGCTGCGGCGCGCCCGTCCCGTGCACGCGGTTGAGCACCAGCCCGGCCAGCGGCATCCGGTCGGCGGCCAGCCGGTCCACGAAGTACGCCGCCTCGCGCAGCGCGTCCCGCTCCGGAGCGGCCACCACCAGGAACGCCGTGCCCGGCGCCTGGAGCAGCTGGTACGTGCGGTCCGCGCGTTCGCGGAAACCGCCGAACATCGAGTCCATCGCGCTGACGAAGGTCTGCACGTCGGTCAGCAGCTGGGCGCCGAAGATCTTGCCGAGGGTGCCGGTGAACAGGCCCATCCCGGCGTTCAGGAACTTCATCGCGGACCGGCCGCCGACCTTGGCCGGCGCGGTCAGGATCCGGATCACCTTGCCGTCCAGGAAGGACCCGAGCCGGTTCGGCGCGTCCAGGAAGTCCAGCGCGGAGCGCGAGGGCGGGGTGTCGACGACGATGAGGTCCCACTCCTCGGCCGCCCGCAGCTGGCCGAGCTTCTCCATCGCCATGTACTCCTGGGTGCCCGCGAAGCCGGCCGACAGGGACTGGTAGAAGGGGTTCTCCATGATCGCGCGGGCCCGCTCGGGCTCGGCGTGGGCGAGCACGACCTCGTCGAAGGTCCGCTTCATGTCGAGCATCATGGCCTGCAGCTCGCCCTCGCCGCTCACGCCCTTGACGATCCGCGGGGTGTTGTCGAGCTCGGTCAGCCCCATCGACTGCGCCAGCCGGCGGGCCGGGTCGATGGTCAGCACGACGACCTTGCGGCCGCGCTCGGCGGCCCGCAGGCCGATGGCCGCCGCGGTGGTGGTCTTGCCGACACCACCGGAGCCGCAGCAGACGATGATCCGGGTCTTCGGGTCGTCGATCAGCCCGTCCACGGCGAGCCGGCTGCCGTCGGCGCCGCTCGCTCCGCCGTTCACTCCGCCGCCCGCGCCGCCGCTCCCGCTGTTCCGCCCGCTCACGCTGCCCCCTGACGCTTCAGTTCGCCCGCCAGCCGGTAGAGCCCGCCGAGGTCCACGCCCTCGCCCAGCAGCGGAAGTTCGTACGTCGGGAGCTTCAGCTGCTGCAGGTCGGCGCGCCGCGCGCGCTCCAGCTCCACCCGCTCGGCGTGCTCCCTGGCCTGCTCCAGCAGCGGGTCGAGCAGCGGCTCGACCGCCGCCCGGACGGTCTCCGGCTTGCGCGAGCGCCCGCCGAGCCCGGCCTCGCCGAGGGCCAGTGCGACCTCCTCGCGGTGGTCGCCGTCCACCGCGGCCACTGCCGCCGCGTCCAGCACGGGCGGCCGGACCATGTTGACCAGCACCCCGCCCACCGGCAGCCCCGCCTCGTGCAGCTCGGCGAAGCCGTCCACGGTCTCCTGGACCGGCATCTCCTCCAGCAGGGTGACCAGGTGCACGGCGGTCTCCGCCGACTTCAGCACCCGCATCACGGCCTGCGCCTGGCTGTGGATCGGGCCGATCCGGGCCAGGCCCGCCACCTCGGAGTTGACGTTCAGGAACCGGGTGATCCGCCCCGTCGGCGGCGCGTCCATCACCACCGCGTCGTACCGGCGGCGCCCGTCCGGGCCCTTGCGGCGGGCGGCCTCGCAGGCCTTGCCGGTCAACAGGACGTCCCGGACGCCGGGGGCGATGGTGGTGGCGAAGTCGACGAAGCCGACCTTCTGCAGCGCCTTCCCGGCCCGGCCGAGCTTGTAGAACATGTCGAGGTACTCAAGGAGGGCCTGCTCGGTGTCGATGGCGAGCGCGTGCACCTCGCCGCCCGCGGCCGCGGCGCCGTCCCGGGCCGGCAGGCCGAGCTGGGCCGGGGTGACCGAGGCGATCCGGCGCTCCTCGTAGGGCAGCGCCGCTATGCCGAACAGTTCGGCGATGCCCTGCCGGCCCTCCACCTCGATCAGCAGCGTCCGGTGGCCCTGGGCGGCGAGCGCCAGCGCCAGCGCCGCGGCCACCGTGGTCTTCCCGGTTCCGCCCTTGCCGCTGACCACGTGCAACCGCACGCCCTCCCAGTCGGGATCGCGCCGGGCCGCCTGGCCGGGGGTGCGTGCCACGCTCCGTCTCCGTCCGTCTCCGAGAGCCGGCACCTCGCGGGTGCCCTCCCGCGAGGGTAACCAGGGACCGCGCCGGATGCCGGGACTACCCCGGGGGCCGGACCTGAATCATGCCCGCTTTGTGGGCCACCTCACACGCCGGAGCACGCCGGGGCGCGGACCGTGCCGGTCCGCCGGGACGGAGCGTCTAGAGTCTGGCCATGACCAAGTGGGAATACATGACGGCACCCCTGCTCGTGCACGCCACGAAGCAGATCCTGGACAACTTCGGCGAGGACGGCTGGGAGCTCGTCCAGGTCGTACCGGGCCCGAACCCGGAGCAGCTGGTGGCCTACTTCAAGCGGGAGAAGCAGGCATGAGCAAGGTCGAGGAGAAGCTCGCCGAGCTGGGTCTGACCCTGCCGCCGGTGGCCGCCCCGGTCGCCGCCTACGTGCCCGCGGTGCGCACGGGTGAGTTCGTCTTCACCTCCGGCCAGCTGCCGATGGTGGGCGGCAAGCTGCCGAACACCGGCAAGGTCGGCGCCGAGGTCACCCCGGAGGAGGCCAAGGAGCTCGCGCAGATCTGCGCGCTGAACGCGCTGGCCGCCGTCAAGTCGGTGATCGGCGACCTCGACCTGGTCGAGCAGGTCGTCAAGGTGGTCGGCTTCGTCGCCTCCGCCCCCGACTTCACCGGCCAGCCCGGGGTGATCAACGGCACCAGCGAGCTGCTCGGCAAGGTGCTCGGCGAGGCCGGCGTGCACGCCCGCAGCGCGGTCGGCGTCACGGTGCTGCCGCTGGACGCCCCGGTCGAGGTCGAGCTGCAGGTCCGCGTCCGCGCCGGAGCCTGAGCCCCACCCGGACGCGAGGACCCGCCGGGGCGGGGAAGGACAACGGATCACCCCTGTCCAACCCCGCCCCCGGGCGCTTAGCATCCGGGCATGGACCAGCGAGCAAGGACGCTCCCGATGCCGCCCGGCTGGCCGGCCCGGATCCGGGCGGCCGACGCGGGCGAGCTGACCCCGCCCGTGCCGAAGCCGTCCGCCACCGTGGTGCTGCTCAGGGACACGGCCGCGGGCGACGCGCCCGAGGCGTACCTGCTGCGCCGCCGCACCTCGATGGCGTTCGCCGCCGGGATGTACGCCTACCCGGGCGGCGGGGTGGACCGGCGGGACGCCGAGGCGGAGATCGGCTGGGCCGGTCCCGGCCCGCGCGCCTGGGCCGAGCGGCTCGGCGTGGACCCGGCGACCGCGCAGGCGGTGGTCTGCGCCGCGGTCCGCGAGACCTTCGAGGAGGCCGGGGTCCTGCTGGCGGGACCGGACGCCGGCAGCGTCGCCGAGCCCCGCGACTGGAGCGCCGAGCGCGCCGCCCTGGAGGCCCACGAACTCTCCTTCGCCGGTTTCCTGCGCGACCACGGCCTGCTGCTGCGCAGCGACCTGCTGGCCGGCTGGGCACGCTGGATCACCCCGGCGTTCGAGGAGCGCCGCTACGACACCTGGTTCTTCGTCGCCGCCCTGCCGCCCGGTCAGGACGCCGCCCGGGAGGTCGGCGAGGCCGACCGGGTCGCCTGGCTCACCCCGGCCGAGGCCGTCCGCGGCCACCAGGAGGGCCGGTTCGGCATGCTGCCGCCCACCGTCACCGTGCTGCGCGAACTGCTGTCGGTGCGCAGCGCCGCCGAGGCACTGGAGGCGGCGGACGGCCGCTCGCTGGAGCCGGTGCTCGGCCGCGCCGAGGTGCGCGGCGAGCGGCTGACCGTCCGCTGGCCGGGGTACGACGAACTGACCATCGACGGCACCTTCCCCGAGGAACGCGTCGGCTGACGCCGCGCCCCTCCTCGCCCGCACGACCCGCTCATGCCCGTCCCCTTCTTCTTCCTCCCGGAAAGGACCGACGCCCGATGACCCACAATGACGTGGCTCGCCGGACGGCACCCGAGATGCCCGCCCGCAGCCTGACCCCGCGCACCCCGGCCTGTGACGACAGCGGCCCGGTCCGCTTCACCGAGGTGGCCCAGCGCGCCCTCGTCCGGGCGCTGCCCCTGCGCCTGTTGCACCGCGACGGAGAGGGCGGCCGGTGAGCGGACTCCTGCCCGGTGACCCCGCCGCCGCCATCGGCGGCGAGGCCACCGCCCGTGCGCACTGCGTGCTGGCGCCGAACCCGTCCCCGATGACGCTGGACGGCACCAACACCTGGCTGCTCGCCGAGCCCGGCTCGGACCTCGCGGTGGTGATCGACCCGGGCCCGCTGCACGAGGGCCACCTGCGCCGGGTGATCGAGACCGCCGAGCAGCGGGGCCTGCGGGTGGCGCTCACCCTGCTGACCCACGGGCACGCCGACCACTCCGAGGGCGCGGCCCGGTTCGCCGAGCTGACCCGCACCGAGGTCCGCGCGCTGGACCCGGCGCACCGGCTCGGCTCCGAGGGCCTCACCCACGGCCAGCGGCTGGAGGTCGGCGGTCTCGACCTGCGGGTGGTGGCCACGCCCGGCCACACCTCGGACTCGCTGACCTTCCACCTGCCGGCGGACGGCGCGGTCCTCACCGGTGACACCGTGCTCGGCCGCGGCACCACGATGGTCGCCCACCCGGACGGCCGGCTCGGCGACTACCTGGACTCGCTGCGCCACCTGCACACCATGGCCGCCGAGCACGGCGTGCGGACGGTGCTGCCCGGCCACGGGCCGGTGCTCGCGGACGCGCTCGGCGCGGTGGACTACTACCTCGCGCACCGGGCCGGCCGGCTGGCCCAGGTGGAGACGGCGGTCGAGACCGGCTGCCGGACGGCCGCCGAGGTGGTGGCCCGGGTGTACGCGGACGTGGACCGCGCGCTGTGGCCGGCCGCCGAGCTGTCGGTCCGCGCCCAGCTGCAGTATCTGCGGGAGCACGGGCTCATTCCGGACTGACGTCCGGCGCCCGTCCGGCGCCTGTCCGACGCCCGTCCGACGCCTGTCCGGCCGCGGACCGGCCGCGCTCCGGCCGCACGCGAAGGGCCCGTACGCCGGAGCGTACGGGCCCTGTCGCGAGTGGTGCGCGGTCGCGCTGTCGGCGGCTGCGCGTTCGCGGCTACCGGGAGCGGCGGGAGAGCCGCTCGACGTCCAGCAGGACGACCGCGCGGGCCTCCAGCTTCAGCCAGCCGCGGCCGGCGAAGTCGGCGAGCGCCTTGTTGACCGTCTCGCGGGAGGCGCCGACCAGCTGGGCCAGCTCCTCCTGGGTGAGGTCGTGGGCGACGTGGATGCCCTCCTCGGACTGCACGCCGAAGCGGCGGGAGAGGTCCAGCAGGGCCTTGGCGACGCGCCCGGGCACGTCGGAGAAGACCAGGTCGGACATCACGTCGTTGGTCCGGCGCAGGCGGCGGGCGATGGCGCGCAGCAGGGCGATCGAGACCTCGGGGCGGGCGTGCAGCCAGGGCTGGAGGTCGCCGTGGCCGAGGCCGAGCAGCTTGACCTCGGTCAGCGCGCTCGCGGTGGCGGTGCGCGGGCCCGGGTCGAACAGCGAGAGCTCGCCGATCATCTCGCTGGGGCCGAGGACGGCGAGCATGTTCTCGCGGCCGTCCGGCGAGGCGCGGTGCAGCTTGACCTTGCCCTCGGCGACGACGTACAGCCGGTCGCCCGGGTCGCCCTCGTGGAACAGCGACTCACCGCGGGCGAGCGTCACCTCGGTCATGGAAGCGCGCAGCTCGCCGGCCTGTTCGTCGTCGAGTGCCGCGAAGAGTGCGGCGCGCCGCAGAACGTCGTCCACGTGCTTCCTCCTTCTCGGCCGGCCGGCCGTCAAGCCCTCCGGCACAAGTTCGTACAGTGCTCTGCATCACCAAGCATGGCGCATGTCGCTCCGATCATATGAGGAGGGGGTGTTCCGAGGGGTGCTGCGCGGGGCCATTCGTACCGCCGGAATCGTCCCGGGAGCCGCCCGAACCGGCAGGTCAGCCGGTCAGCGGGGCCGGGTGGTGCAGCCGGGGCCGGTCGTGATCAAGCCAGGTTCGATCAAGTCCGGTCAGGTTCGGTCACGGCGGGTCGTGACGGGTCGGGTCGTGGCGGGTCGAGTCGGGTCGTGACGGGTCGGGGTCGGATCCGGGTACGGGTGGGGCAGGTGCGGGCCGGCCCGGTCCGTGGACCTTCAGACCTCCGACGGCGCCGGCAGGTCGGCGAGCGTCGCGGGCCGCCCGGCGGCCGGGGCGGGCAGCCCGAGCAGCCGCCGCATCGCCCGCCGGGCGCGGTCGGCCGCCCGCCGGTCGCCGTACAGCCGGCGGGCGTGGTTGAGCGCGAGAACCTGGCCGGTCAGCTCGAAGACGGTCTGCTCCGGTTCCGTTCCGGCGGGCAGCTGTCCGGCGGCGACCGCCAGCTCGACCTGGTGGCGCACCCGGCGCTGCCAGAGCGCGTTGCGGGCCACCACCGCCGAGCGGACCGGCCCGGGCTCCCGGTCGTCGAACTCCGCGCTCACCGTGGTGAAGAAGCAGCCACCGGGCAGCAGGTCGCGCTCCAGGTAGGAGACCCAGGCCTCGCACTGGGCGAGCAGCAGCGGCAGGCCCGGCGCGGCCCCGGCGGTCTCCGAGCGCCGCACCACCTCGCGGACGAACATCGCGACGGCCTCGTCGACGACGGCCAGCTGCAGGCACTCCTTGGTGCCGAAGTGCCCGAGGACGCCGGACTTGCTCATCGACAGGTCGGTGGCGAGCCGGCCGATGGTCAGGCCCTCCAGCCCCTCGACCGAGGCGAGGTCCAGGCCGCGGGCCAGGATCGCGTCGCGGGTCCGGCGGCTGTCGGCGGCGGATCTTCTCGGGCTCACCGCGCCAGTGTAGCGAGCGCCGGGGTTTTAGAGTCCGACCGTTCGGACGCTATAGTCCGGCGTGATGACGCCCCATCACCGCCCCGTCCCCGAGGAGCAGCCATGCCGGGTTCCCGCATCGTCGCGCTGGGCCACCACCAGCCCGCGAAGGTCCTGACCAACCACGACCTCGCCCGGCTGGTCGACACCAGCGACGAGTGGATCCGGCAGCGCACCGGCATCGTGACCCGCCGGATCGCCGAGGACGAGACCGTCACCGACCTCGCCGCGGCCGCCGCCGGCAAGGCGCTCGCCGCCGCCGGACTGGCGCCCGACGAGATCGACCTGGTGGTGGTCGCGACCTGCACCGCGATGGGCCGCTGCCCGAACATCGGCACCCAGGTCGCCGGGCGGCTGGGCATCCCGGCCGCCGTCGGCTTCGACGTCAACAACGGCTGCGCCGGCTTCTGCACCGCGCTGGCCACCGCCGACCACGCCGTCCGGGCCGGCGCCGCCCGCCACACGCTGGTCGTCGGCGCCGAACGGATGAGCGACGTCACCGACTGGACGGACCGCTCCACCTGCGTCCTGCTCGGCGACGGCGCGGGCGCCGCCGTGCTCGGCCCGGACACCGCGGCCACGTCGGCCACCGCGGGCACCGGGCGTCCGGGTGTCGGGCCGGTGGTCTGGGGCTCCGACCCGACGCGGGGCCACGCCGTCCGGCTGGACGACGGCTGGCGCCCGCACTTCCGCCAGGAGGGCCAGACCGTCTACCGCTGGGCGACCACCACCCTGGCGCCGATCGCCGAGGAGGCCTGCCGCCGGGCCGGCCTCGCCCCCGCCGACCTGGGCGCGGTGGTCACCCACCAGGCCAACCTGCGGATCGTCGAGGCGCTGGCCGACCGCCTCGGTGCCACCGGCGCGGTGGTGGCCCGCGACGTCGTCGAGTCCGGCAACACCTCGGCCGCCTCCGTGCCGCTCGCCCTCGCCAAGCTCGTCGAGCGCGGCGAGGTGCCGACCGGCGCCCCCGCCCTGCTGCTCGGCTTCGGCGGCGGCCTCTCCTGGGCCGGTCAGGTCGTCACCTGCCCCTGACACGTGCCGACCGGCGCGCGGCCACCGGCCGGGGGCGCGGGCCCGGCCGATCCGCCGCAGGAGCGCGGCCGTCCGGCGTAGCCTTCACGCATGGCAGAGAGCAAGGTCCGGAAGACCGCGTCTGCGGGGCAGCCGGCGGGCAGGGCGGTCAAGGTGCGCAAGCCGGAATCGCGGCTGGCGATGGTGCGCAGGGCCCGGAGGATCAACCGGGAACTGGCGGAGCTGTACCCGTACGCGCACCCGGAGCTGGACTTCGAGAACCCCTTCCAGCTGCTGGTGGCGACGGTGCTGTCGGCGCAGACCACCGACCTGCGGGTGAACCAGACGACACCGGCGCTGTTCGCGAAGTACCCGACGCCGGAGGACATGGCGGCGGCGAACCCGGCCGAGCTGGAGGAGATCATCCGGCCGACCGGGTTCTTCCGGAACAAGGCGAAGTCGCTGATCGGCCTGTCGATCGCGCTGCGCGACGAGTTCGACGGGGAGGTCCCCGGCCGGCTGGCCGACCTGGTCACCCTGCCCGGCGTCGGCCGCAAGACCGCCAACGTCGTCCTCGGCAACGCCTTCGGAGTCCCCGGGATCACCGTGGACACCCACTTCGGGCGGCTGGCCCGCCGCTTCGGCTGGACCGCCGAGGACGACCCGGTGAAGGTCGAGGCGGCGGTCGCGGGGATCTTCCCGAAGTCCGAGTGGACGATGCTCTCGCACCGGGTGGTCTTCCACGGCCGGCGCATCTGCCACTCCCAGAAGCCGGCCTGCGGGGCCTGCCCGATCGCACCGCTCTGCCCCTCCTACGGGGAGGGCGAGACCGACCCGGAGAAGGCGCGGAAGCTGCTGAAGTACGAGCTGGGCGGCCACCCGGGCCAGCGGCTGCGGCCGCCCGCCGACTTCCCCGGCGAGGCCGGCGCCCGCGCGGACGCCGCCGCGCACCACGGCGAGGTCGCCGACCTGGCGGTGGCCGAGTGAGCGGGCGAGGGGAGCCGCGGGTGCCGCGGGTGCCGCAGGTCGAGCGGGACGGGCTGCCGGTCTGGCTGGAGCCGGTCCGGGAGGCCGCGGAGCGGGTGCTGCCCGAGCAGCTGAGCCTCTTCCTGCCGCCGCCCGAGGGCGGCCGGGCCGCCGCGGTGCTGATGCTGTTCGGCGAGGGCGCGTCCGGACCGGACCTGTTGCTGATCGAGCGGGCCCGCTCGCTGCGCTCGCACGCCGGACAGCCGTCCTTCCCGGGCGGCGCGCTGGATCCGGAGGACGGCGACCCGGCGGGGCCCGGGCCGGTGGCGGCGGCGCTGCGCGAGGCGTGGGAGGAGACCGGGCTGGAGCCGGACGGCGTGCAGGTCTTCGCGACCCTGCCCGCGCTGTACATCCCGGTCAGCCGGTTCGTGGTGACCCCGGTGCTCGGCTGGTGGCGCGAGGAGTCGCCGGTCCGCCCGGTGGACCTGGGGGAGACCGGCGCGGTGTTCCGGGTGCCGATCACGGAGCTCACCGACCCGGCCAACCGGGCCCGGCTGCGCCACCCGTCCGGCCACCTGGGGCCGGCCTTCGCGGTCGGCGGGCGGCTGGTCTGGGGCTTCACCGCCGGGGTGATCGACCGGGTGCTGCACCACAGCGGCCTGGAGCTGCCGTGGGACGCCGGCCGGATCGTGGACCTCTCGGACGAGGCGCTGGCGCTGGTGCAGGGCGATCTGGAACGCTCCCGCGCGGTGCTCGGCCGCGACGCCGGGGCGCTGTGAACCGCAGGGGTGGTGGTGCTGCCCGCCGCGGCGACCGGGCCGTGAACCGCGGGACGGTGGGCGGGAGGCGTGGCGCGGTCGGGGGTGGCGTGCCTCCCCGGGCGGTCGGGGCGGGCGTGTTTCCCCGTGCGGTCGGGGCGGGCGTGCCTCCCCGGGCGGTCCGGGCCGGATTCGGCGGTCGTCCCTCCGGCCGGGTGGTCCGTCGTGGGAGGGTGTCCGGGTGAACGTCCTGGATGTGCTGTTGATCGCCGCGGCCGTCGGCTTCGCCGTCTCGGGCTACCGGCAGGGCTTCGTGGTCGGCGTGCTGTCGGTCCTCGGCTTCCTGGGCGGCGGCCTGCTCGCCGTCCAGCTGCTGCCGCTGCTGCTCGACCACCTCAGCCCCGGGACGGCCGCCTCGGTGATCGCCGTGGTGGTGGTGATCGTGCTGGCGGCGACCGGCCAGGCGATCACCACCCACTTCGGCTGGAAGCTGCGCGGCCACATCGACCGCCGTCCGGCCCGGGCCCTGGACGCGGTGGGCGGATCCGTGGTCAACGTGATCTCGATGCTCTTGGTGGCCTGGCTGATCGGCTCGGCGCTCGCCGGGACGTCCCTGCCGACCGTCTCCAAGCAGGTCCGCACCTCGGCCGTCCTCGGCGGCGTCCAGGACGCCCTGCCCTCGGACGCGCCCAACTGGTTCTCGGACTTCTCCAAGGTGCTCGCCCGCAACGGCTTCCCGCAGGTGTTCAACCCCTTCGAACACGAGCCGATCACCCAGGTCGACACCCCCGACCCGGCGCTGGCCGGCAGCCCGGCGGTGGCGAAGGCGCGGCAGAGCCTGGTCAAGGTGGTCGGCACCGCCACCGCCTGCGGCAAGACGCTGGAGGGCAGCGGCTTCGTCTACGCCCCGCACCGGGTGATGACCAACGCCCACGTGGTCGGCGGCGTCGACGAGCCGACCGTGCAGATCGGCGGTGTCGGACAGCTGTACGACGCGACGGTGGTCAGCTACGACTGGCAGCGCGACATCGCCGTCCTCGACGTGCCCAAGCTGAACGCGCCGCCGCTCGCCTTCGCGGGCGAGGCGAAGACCAACGACAGCGCGATCGTCGCGGGCTTCCCCGAGAACGGCGCCTTCAACGTCCAGCCGGCCCGCATCCGCGGCCGGATCCAGGCCAACGGCCCGGACATCTACCACCGCGGGCAGGTCGTCCGGGACGTCTACTCGGTGCGTTCGCTGGTCCGCCAGGGCAACAGCGGCGGCCCGCTGCTCACGCCGGACGGCCAGGTGTACGGGATGGTGTTCGCGAAGTCGCTGGACAGCGCGGACACCGGGTACGTGCTGACCGCCGCCGAGGTGCGGCAGGACGCCGAGCAGGGCGTCACGGCGACGGGCCGGGTGGACACCCAGGGCTGCGCGCTCTGACGGCGGGGCCGGCCGGGCGGGTCCCGGCCGGCCCCGGGCCGGTCGGGCGCTGTGGTGGGGCGGGGCCGGTCGGGCACTGTGGTGGAACCCGGACCGTCGGGTGCCGTGGTGGAACCGGACCGGACCGGTCAGGTGTCGCGGCGGAGCCGGGCACCCACCCAGCGGGCGCGGCGGCCGAGGATGTGCGGGATGCCGAGCTGCCGCTGCGCCGTGCGGGGGTGGCCGCCCGCACCGTCGAAACCGCTCTCGAAACCGGAGTCGTAGCCGGATTCGAAGCCGGTGTCGTAGCCGCCGTCGTAGCCGTGCTCGTCCGCCCACTCGGGGCGGTGGGCGGAACGCTGCGGGCTGTTGCTGTGCTGTCGGCCGCGCGGGGCGCCGCCGCGATCGGGCATCCAGGTCATACCGCAATGGATGCCCCTGGGCCGACGGGGGTAACCGCCCGGCGGGCCACCAACCGGGCCTATGCGTTTGTCATATGAACGCCAAATCAAGGGAGTTGGGACCTTCGGCCCTGTTCGGCCATCCGGGCGCCGGGACCATCGCCCCGTGCCCTTTCCCGGTGGCGGGCCGTTGCACCCTCAGTCCTTGTGCCGGCCGATCCAGTCCAGCAGCTCGGCGGTGAACTGCTCCGGCGCCTCCTCGTGCGGGAAGTGCCCGATCCCCGGCATCAGCCGCCAGCGGTACGGCGCGGCCACGTACTCGCCGCCGCCCAGCGCGGTGTGCGACAGGAGCACCGGGTCCGCCGCGCCCTGGACGTGCAGGGTGGGCGCGGTGATCGGCTTCTTCATCCGGCGGGCGAACTGGATGCCGTCCGGGCGGGCCATTGAGCGCAGCAGCCACCGGTAGGGCTCGATCGAGCAGTGTGCGGTGCTGGGGATCTGGATCGCCTGCCGGTACGCGGCCACCGTCGCGCGGTCCAGCTGGTTGCGGCCGGTCCAGGCGTCCAGGTAGCGGCCGACCAGCGCGGCGTCGTCGGCCACCAGGCGCCGCTCCGGTATCCACGGGCGCTGGAAGCCCAGCACGTGCTCGAAGGCGGCCATCTGCTTGCGGTCGGTCAGCAGCGCCCGGCGGAGGTCACGGGGGTGCGCGGCCGAGACCACGGTGAGGCTCTGGATCACCGAGGGCCGCATCACGGCCGCCACCCAGGACAGCGTGCCGCCGGAGGCGTGGCCGACCAGGTGCGCCCGGTTCTCGCCGAGGGAGCGGATCACCCCGGTGATGTCCAGCGCGAGGTTGCCGGGGTCGTAGCCGCGCGGGGTGCGGTCGCTGCCGCCGATGCCGCGCAGGTCCACGGCGACGGCCCGGTAGCCGGCCGCGGCCAGCGCGGTCAGCTGGTGGCGCCAGGCCCACCAGTACTCGGGCCAGCCGTGCACCAGCAGGACCAGCGGGCCCTCGCCGAGCTCGGCGATGTGGAACCGCGCGCCGTTGGCGGCGAGGTCGCGGTGGATCCACGGCCCGGCCTGCCGGACGTCCCAGGAGGCCGGGGACGCGTCCTGGGCGTCACCGGGGGTGGAGAGGCCGGAGCTGTCGGACGGCTGCGCGGGCACGGGCTTCTGGTCGAGCGACATACCGAGAGCGTGTCACATCCGCGCGCCGGACACGCGCCCGGCACTCGCATGCGGACCGTTCCGGCCCGCCGCTCGGCGGGCGCACGTCGCCCACGGGTCCCCGGCGCATCCCTGGCGCGTTCCCGGCGTGCCCCTGGCGCGCGCCGCGGGCCCGCCGGAGGGTCTGCGGAGGCGCCTCCGGGATTGCGGGCGGGACGCGTACGGGGTGCGGCCGGGAACGCCGGCCGGACGCCTGCCGGGTGCCTGTCGGCTGCCTACGGGATGCGGCCCAGGGCGCGGTCGATCTCCTCCTTGGTGGCGGGGCGCGGCCGGGCGTTCTTCAGGACGTCGGCGGTCTTCTGCGCGCCCTCGATGGTGCGGACCGGCTTCTCGATCTTCTTGAACGAACGCAGCGCCAGCAGGCCCAGCAGCACGGCCAGCAGCAGGTACGCACCGGCCACGATCAGGAACGACCAGCCGAGCGACAGGCCCAGCGCGTGGATGCCGAACGCCGCGGCCGCGCTCAGCATCGGGACGGCGGCCAGCGCGACCACGCCGGCGACGCCCAGCGAGACGCCGCCGGAGACGCCGCGCTTGACGTCGGCGCGGATCTCGGCCTTGGCGAGCGCGATCTCGTCGTGGACCAGGGCGGACAGGTCGGCGGTGGCCGCGGCGAACAGCTGCCCCACCGAACGCTCGCCCTCGTAGGGCGCCCGGCCGTTGCTGGACGGGTCTGCGGCTCCTGCGGGCATCAGCGGTTCTCCTCTTCGGTGGACTGTCGACAGTTCAGAATCATGCCTCTACCGGACGAGCGGACACCACTCCGGGGCCCCGCCGGGGGGACGTGTCCGGCGAGGCGGGCTGCTCAGCGCGCTTCGTCGCGGCCCTGGTCGGCCGGGCGTGTCGGCCCCGCGTCGGCGGGCCGTCCGTCGGTGGGCTGTCCGTCCGTGGGCCGTCCGTCGGCGGGCCGTCCGTCCGTGGGCCGTCCGTCGGTGGGCTGCCCCTGGGCGGCCATGCGGTTCTGCCAGGCCGGGTCGTCGAGCTGGTAGACGTCGGGGATGCCGTCGCCGTCGAGGTCGCGGTCCTCCTCCTCGCACAGCTCGCGGTAGTGCCGGTTGCGCAGCTTCAGCAGCACGGTGGCCGCCAGCGCGCAGATCAGCGAGCCCACCAGGACGGCGGCCTTGGCCCGGTCGGCGAGCGCCTGGTCGTCCGGGAAGGCCAGCTCGTCGATCAGCAGTGAGACGGTGAAGCCGATGCCGGCCAGGACCGAGACCGCGAACATGTCGGCCCACTTGAGCTGCGGATTCAGCTCGGCGCGGGTGAAGCGGGCGGTCAGCCAGGTGCCGCCGAAGACGCCCACGGACTTGCCGACCACCAGACCGACCACGATGCCCAAGGGGGCGGACTGGGTGAACACCTCGCGCAGCGCCGGACCGGAGATCCCCACGCCGGCCGCGAACAGCGCGAAGACCGGCACCGCGACCCCGGCCGAGAGCGGCCGGACCAGGTGCTCGATGTGCTCACCGGGGGAGTGCTCCTCGTCGCCCTCCCGGTGGCAGCGGAGCATCAGGCCCATCGCGACGCCCGCCACCGTGGCGTGCACGCCGCTCTCGTGCATCAGCGCCCAGATCACGAACGCGAGCGGGACGAACAGGTACCAGCCGTGCACCCCGCGCCGGTGCAGGAACCAGAACAGCGCGAGCCCGACGAAGGCCAGCCCGAGCGCCCAGAACTTGATGCCGGAGCTGTAGAAGACCGCGATGATCAGGATCGCGATCAGGTCGTCCACCACCGCGAGGGTGAGCAGGAAGGCGCGCAGCGCCGAGGGCAGATGACTGCCGACGACGGCGAGCACGCCGAGCGCGAAGGCGATGTCGGTGGCGGTCGGGATCGCCCAGCCGCTCGGATGCCCGCCGGGCCCGGCGTTGACGACGGTGTACAGGACGGCGGGCAGCACGACACCGCAGACGGCCGCGATGACGGGCAGCATCGCCGCGCTGGGGCTGCGCAGCTCGCCCGCCACGAACTCGCGCTTGAGCTCGATGCCGGCCACGAAGAAGAAGATCGTCAGCAGCCCGTCCTTGGCCCAGGTGCCCAGGGTGAGGTCGAGGTGGAGCGGGGCGGAGGGGCCGACGGTGTGGTTCAGCACGGACTGGTAGGCGTCCGGCCAGACGTTGGCCCAGATCAGCGCGATGACTGCGGCGGTGAGCAGCAGCACGCCGCCGACCGTCTCGGTGCGCAGGGCTTCGGCGAGGAAATTGCGTTCGGGGAGCGGCAGCCTGCCGAGGAACTGGCGGCGCTGGGGCGTCGAGGTCGGCTCGTGAACGGGCGGCTGGCTGGCCACGCGCGGCCTCCTGGGGGCGAGGGGACGGTGTGGATGCACCGGTGGTGCATCGCCGACCAGACTTCCCGGCTCGCCCTGTGGCGCGGATCTTGATGCGCCTTTGACATTGTAGCGTGACGGCAGACCGATAGACCGATAGACCGATAGACCGACAGAGCGGAAGACCGGTGGACCGGCAGACCGACGGAGCGACATCCGGATTGTCCTACTCAAGGACTTAAGCCCTCGCGGCCCGTTGCGCACGGCGGACGGGGTGCGGGAGGGGTCCGGACACGGCGGTGCCCCGGGCGGTCATGACCGCCCGGGGCACCGTCACCCGTGGTTCAGGGGGTGGGTCAGCTCTCGCTGCCCGCCTGCGGCAGCTGGGCCTGGATGAGGTTCATCACCGTGGAGTCGGCCAGCGTGGTGGTGTCGCCGACCTCGCGGCCCTCGGCGATGTCGCGCAGCAGCCGGCGCATGATCTTGCCGGAGCGGGTCTTCGGCAGCTCGCCGACCACCTTGATCTGCTTCGGCTTGGCGATCGGGCCGAGCGTGCGGCCGACGTGCGCCCGCAGCTCCTCGACCAGCTCGGGGCTGTCGGTGGCGTTGCCGCGCAGGATCACGAAGGCGACGATCGCCTGCCCGGTGGTGGCGTCGGTGGCGCCGACCACGGCGGACTCGGCCACCGACGGGTGCCCGACCAGGGCCGACTCGACCTCGGTGGTCGAGATGTTGTGGCCGGAGACCAGCATGACGTCATCGACCCGGCCGAGCAGCCAGATGTCGCCGTCCTCGTCCTTCTTGGCACCGTCACCGGCGAAGTAGCGGCCCTCGAAGCGCGACCAGTAGGTGTCGATGTAGCGCTGGTCGTCGCCCCAGATGGTGCGCAGCATGGACGGCCACGGCTCGGTGAGCACCAGGTAGCCGCCGGAGCCGTTCGGGACCTCGACGGCGTTGTCGTCGACCACGGTGGCCGCGATGCCCGGCAGCGCGCGCTGGGCGGAGCCCGGCTTGGTCTCGGTGACGCCCGGCAGCGGGCTGATCATCATCGCGCCGGTCTCGGTCTGCCACCAGGTGTCCACGATCGGGGCCTTGCCGGCGCCGATGTGCTCGCGGTACCAGATCCACGCCTCGGGGTTGATCGGCTCGCCGACGCTGCCCAGCACCCGCAGCGAGGACAGGTCGAACTTCGCGGGGATGTCGTCGCCCCACTTCATGAAGGTGCGGATCGCGGTCGGCGCGGTGTAGAGGATGGTCACGCCGTACTTCTGGACGATCTCCCAGAACCGGCCCTGGTGCGGGGTGTCCGGGGTGCCCTCGTAGATGACCTGGGTGGCGCCGTTGGCGAGCGGGCCGTAGACGATGTACGAGTGGCCGGTGACCCAGCCGATGTCCGCGGTGCACCAGTAGACGTCGGTCTCCGGCTTGAGGTCGAAGACGGCGTGGTGGGTGTAGCTCGCCTGGGTGAGGTAGCCGCCCGAGGTGTGCAGGATGCCCTTCGGCTTCCCGGTGGTGCCCGAGGTGTAGAGGATGAAGAGCGGGTGCTCGGCGTCGTGCGCCTCGGGGGTGTGCTCGGTGGACTGGCGCTCGGTGGCCTCGTGCCACCAGACGTCGCGGCCCTCGGTCCAGGCAACCTCCTGGCCGGTGCGGCGCACGACCAGGACGTGCTCGACGCCCTCGACCTTGGTCAGCGCCTCGTCGATGGCCGGCTTGAGGGCGGACGGCTTGCCGCGGCGGTAGCCGCCGTCGGCGGTGATGACCAGCTTGGCCTGGGCGTCCTGGATGCGGGAGGCCACGGCGTCGGCGGAGAAGCCGCCGAAGACCACCGAGTGGGTGGCGCCGATCCGGGCACAGGCGAGAATCGCGACGACCGCCTCGGCGATCATCGGCAGGTAGATCGCGACCCGGTCGCCCTTGACGACACCGAGCTCCAGCAGCGCGTTGGCGGCCTGCGAGACCTCGTCCTTGAGCTGGGCGTAGGTGATCGAGCGGCCGTCGCCGGGCTCGCCCTCGAAGTGGATGGCGACGCGGTCGCCGTTGCCGGCCTCGACGTGCCGGTCGACGCAGTTGTAGGCCACGTTGAGCTTGCCGTCGGCGAACCACTTGGCGAACGGCGGGTTGGACCAGTCGAGCGTCTGGGTGGGCTCGACGGCCCAGCTGAGGCGGCGGGCCTGCTCGGCCCAGAAGCCGAGGCGGTCCTCGGAGGCCTGAGCGTACGCGGCCGCGGTGACGTTGGCGGCTGCGGCGAGCTCTGCCGGCGGGGCGAAGCGCCGCTCCTCCTTGAGCAGGTTGGCCAGGCTCTCGTTGCTCAACGCGCACTCCTCATGAGTCATGATCGGGGTCGTTTCCCGTGCGTGGGGATTGTCCCGTGTGTCCCAGCGCACAGCTCACCAGGCGAAGAGGTCAGTTGACAAGAGGCTCCGGATAATTGGTGTAGACCTTTGACCGGGCGTCGAACGGCCGCCCGAGGTCGGTGGTGCCCCGGGGGCGGGGTGGGAGGTGGGCCCGCGTCCTTGGCCCGCCCGGCGGGACGCGGGCCCGGCTCTCAGGCGGCCAGGCCGGGACCTCCTCCGCCCCTGGCCGGATCGGTGACGGCGGTACCGACGGTCGGAACCTGTTCGAATTCATCCACCCGTCCGGGCGTGTCGCGTTCCTGCCGCGGAGCGGACGCCCGCTCGGACGCCCGCTCGTGCGCCAGCGCGCGGGCGCGGGCGTGGGCGGGCGCCGGTGCGGCGGCCTCGACCGGACCGAACCGGCCGCTCTCCCGGTCGAGCACGTAGGCCTGCGCGGTGGCGAAGTCGAAGTACATGCCGACCAGCCGCAGGGTGCCCTCGGCCACCCGCCGTTCCACCGCCGGGTTGGCCATCAGCTGGTCCAGCTGCTGGACGACATTGGTGATGCAGAGCTGCTCGCCCAGGTCGACCGCCGGTCGGTCGGTGAACTCCGCCGGAACCCTGCGCAGCCGGTCCAGCGAGCCCCGGCCGTTGCGCAGCCAGCGGGCCAGCGGGGTGGGCCGCCCGGGCTGCTCGTGCACACCGTCCAGCAACGCCTTCATCGCCCCGCAGCCCGAGTGCCCGCAGACCGTGATCGACCGCACCTCCAGCACCTCGACCGCGTACTGCACCGCCGCCGCCACCGAGTCGTCGGCCGCGCCGGGCTCGTGCGGGGCCGGCACCAGGTTGCCGACGTTGCGCACGGTGAAGAGGTCGCCCGGACCGCTGTTGGTGATCATGCTGGTGACCATCCGGGAGTCGGCGCAGGTCAGGAAGAGCTGCGAGGGCGTCTGCCCCTCCCGGGCGAGCCGGGCCAGCTCGGGCCGCACCAGCGGGGCGGTGTGCAGCTGGAACACCCGGACCCCGTCCAGCAGCCGGCCGTGCGGGTCCTCCTGCTGCTCGATGCAGTGGTGGCCGACCCAGGGCGTCCAGGCGCGACAGCGGTGCGGGCCGGGGGAGCTGCCGGTGCGGACGGTGCCGTCCGGGTCGAGGACCTCGTCGTCCTGGCGGCGCGTCACCATCGACACCCGGCCGCCGCCCGCCTGGTGGCCGGTGCGCCAGCTGTGCACCGTCTCGTAGGCGGCGTGGTCCAGGAAGGAGCCGTCGTGGACGACGGCGACCTCGGCGCCCGCCGGGATGCCCGCCAGCGCCCGGCTGAGCCGGGGCACCGCGGTGAAGGTGAGCGGACCGTGCGTCTCCACGGTGAACGAGCCGTCCGGACCGGGCAGGACGTCCACGTGGGCGCGGGTCAGCCGGTAGAGGGCGAGCAGCACCGCCGTCCCCGCGCCCAGCGCCACCCCCGGCAGGACGCCGAGCAGCACCACGGCGACCACGGTGGTCAGGTAGACCGGGAACTCACGATGCCGGTGCACCTTGCGGATGTGCGCGAAGCTCACCATCTGCAGGCCGACGACCAGCACCAGGGCGGCGAGGGCGGCCAGCGGGATCCGGCGCAGCCCGCCGGCGAGGGCCAGCGCGGCCGCCAGCACCCAGATCCCGTGCAGCACCGAGGAACGGCGGCTGCTCGCCCCGGCCCGGACGTTGGCCGTGCTGCGCACCGCGCCGCCGGCGACCGGCAGCCCGCCGACCAGTCCGCTGACCACGTTGGCGAGGCCCTGGCCGCGCAGTTCCCGGTCGAGGTCCCCGGTGCGGTGCGACATCCGGTCGACCGCGACGGCGGAGAGCAGCGACTCGACGCTCGCCACGGCGGTGACGGTCAGCACGGCGGCCAGCACGGCGAGCGGCGGGCCGTGCGGCAGGTCGGGGGCGAGGCCGTGCGGCTGCCAGGCGGGCAGCGCGACCCGGGCGAGCCGCAGGTCCAGCGCGACGGCGAGCCCGGTGGCGGCGGCGACGGCGACGAGCGGGCCGGGGACCTTGGCCAGCCGGGCGCCGAACTCCCCGTACCGGCCGGGGAGCCGTCCCAGCCGGGGCCAGCCGAGCAGCACGGCGACGGTGACCGCGCCGACGGTGAGGGCGGCGGGGTGGGGAGACGCCAACTGGTCGGGCAGGGCGAGCAGGTTGGCCGAGGCGGAGCTCTGCGGCGAGCCGCCGAGGACGACGTGCAGCTGGGCGATGGCGATGGCGAGGCCGACTCCGGCCAGCATGCCGTGCACGATGGCGGGCGAGACGGCGAGCGCGGTGCGGGCCACCCGTCGTACGCCGAGCAGGAGTTGGAGCAGACCGGCGGCGGCGGTGATGGCGCAGGTGGCCCGCCAGCCGTACTGGGTGATGAGCCCGGCGGTGATCACGGTGAGCGCGGCGGAGGGGCCGCTGACCTGCAGCGGGGTGCCGCCGCACAGGCCGACCACGATGCCGCCGACGGCCGCCGCGGCCAGGCCGGCGGTGAGCGGGGCGCCGGTGGCCAGGGCGATGCCGAGGGAGAACGGCACGGCGATCAGGAACACCACCAGGGAGGCCGAGAGGTCCCGGGCCCAGTCGGCGCGGGGACGTCTGCCCGGTGGGGCGTGGTCGGTGGTGTCGGAGGCGATGGGGGCGCTGGAGATGTCGAGGGTCATGGGTCTTCCCGTCTGTCCGGGGGAACGAACGCAGTCAGGTCCGGCGGTGAGTCCGGCGCGGGCTCGGTGGAACGGATCGGCTGTCGTGGGTCGCGACGGTGTGGCGGGACGGCGCGGTCGGGCCGGGAGTGCGGGTGTCACCGGCCGGGCCTTGGTCCATCGGGCCGGCCCGCGGCCGCTCGGCGGGGCGCTGGGAGGAGCCAGGCCACGGCGAGGAGCACCGGGACGGATCGGAACATCAAGACTCGGTAAACCGAGGGTAATGAGAGCTTTGCACAGCGTCATTCGGAACGACAGTGAATAACCGCCTGGTTCACCCCATTGGGTGGTGGCCGAACGGACGGGAATCTGCTGGTGGCGGGCCTGCCGGGGACGCGCGCGGGCCGCGGTCCCCGTGCGGGGGACCGCGGCCCGTGGTGGGTGCGGCGGGGCTGCGGCTCAGACCGCCGCGCCGGCGGCGGCGGGCTCGCCGGCCGGGGCGGGCCCGCCGCCGAGCACGAAGTCCGGGTCGACCTGGGCGGCGAGGTCGGTGCCGACCTTGGCGTTGGCCCAGCTCTCGGCGTTGCGCAGGTGGAAGAGGACGGCCTGCTCGGTGTACCGGCGCGGGTCCCGCAGCCCGTGCGCGGCGTCGGCGGCCGAGTGCAGCTCGTCCAGCGCCGCGCGGTTGGCGGGTTCGAGGGCGTGCAGCGGCGGCTGGGCGCCCTGCTCCAGACGGCGCACCCAGTCGGACTGCCCGAAGGCGGTCAGCAGGTCCTCGCCGACCTCGCGGCGGAGGAAGTCCAGGTCGTCCGGACCCTGCACCTTGTTGCCGACCACCCGCAGCCGCACGCCGAAGTCGCGCGCGTAGTCCCGGTACTGGCGGTACACCGAGACGCCCTTGCGGGTGGGCTCGGCGACCAGGAAGGTGAGGTCGAAGCGGGTGAACAGGCCCGAGGCGAAGGAGTCGGAGCCGGCCGTCATGTCGGTCACCACGTACTCCTCCCGGCCGTCGACCAGGTGGTTGAGCAGCAGCTCGACCGCGCCGACCTTGGAGTGGTAGCAGGCGACGCCGAGGTCCTCCTCGGTGAACGCGCCGGTCGCCAGCAGCCGCACCGAGCCCTCGTCGAGCGCGACCGGGCGGGCGCAGGCCGTGTAGACCGGGTTCTCCTCGACGATCCGCAGCAGCCGCGACCCCCGGCCCGGCGGGGTGGTCTTGATCATCTCCTCGGCGGAGCGGATCAGCGGGTTGCTGCCGCGCAGGTACTCCTTGATCTCGGGCAGCCGGGCCCCGAGCGCGGGCAGCGCGGCGGCCTGCTCGTCCGTCAGGCCGAGGGCCGGGCCGAGGTGCTGGTTGATGTCGGCGTCGATGGCGAGGACCGGGCGGCCCGCGGCGGCCAGATGGCGGATGAACAGCGCGGACAGCGTGGTCTTGCCGCTGCCGCCCTTGCCGACGAAGGCGATCTTCATCTGGGACTCCGGCTCTCGCTCCTGGGCCCGCCGCGATCGCGGCTGAGCGCCGCGGCGAGGACGACGATCCCCCGAGGTGGAAATCGTTATCGTCTTCGACGGCGGCCATGCTATCGGGGGTTTCGGGTCATTGGTCGGCGGGAAGTGAGGATTGCCTCTAACGGGTGATGCGAGGTTGCTGTTCCGGCCGGGGCGCCCGGGTCATTACTCTCGGGTAGGTGAGCACTGGAACAGATCCCCTCGCCCCGCTGGCCCAGCTCCCCGGAGTGCCGGACGCGGTGGCCGAGGTGCGCAAGGCCGTCGACCGCCTCTACGGCCACCGGGTGATGCGCCGCCGCGCGGCCGAGGTCACCTCCGAGTCCGCCCTGCGCGGCGCCCGCGCCTCGGCGGCGCTGGCCGGGGCCGACTGGCCGCTGGAGGAGGTCCGGCGGCGCAGCGACTTCGGTGCGGACCCCGGGGCCCGCACGGTCGGCGCCGCGCTGCGGGTCGCGGCCGAGGCCGGTCAGCTGCTGAGCGTCTGGCGGCACTCGCCGCTCCAGGTGCTGGCCCGGCTGCACCTGCTGGCGGTCGGCGACGCCGATCCCGCGGCGGGCCGCCCGCGGCAGGGTGGCGAGGGCGCCGACGACCCGTTCCCGCTGGAGCTGAAGCCGGTGGAGGGCGTCGCGGCGGACCACGCCCCCGGGGCCGGGCCGGCCGGCGCGGTCGCGGACGGTCCGGTGCCGGCGCTGCCCGCGGCGCCCGGTCCGGAGGAGGTCGCCTCCCGGCTCGACCAGCTCTCGCGGCTGCTGGTGGCCCGGGCGGAGGGCCAGGGCGTCGGCACGCCGGCCCTGGTGGTCGCCTCGGTGGTGCACGGCGAGCTGCTGGCGCTGCGGCCGTTCGGCGCGTACAACGGCCTGATCGCGCGGGCCGCCCAGCGGATCGTGCTGATCGCCGAGGGGCTCGACCCGAAGTCGATCTGCCCGGCCGAGGTCGGCCTGGCGGAGCTGGGGACGGACGCCTACCGGCGGGCGCTGGCCGGGTACCTGGCGGGGACGCCGGAGGGGCTGGCGGCCTGGATCGGCCACTGCGGCCGGACGCTCCGGCTCGGGGTGCGGGAGAGCACGGCGGTCTGCGAGGCGATGCAGCGCGGCATGGTCTGAGCGTTCGAACGCCCCGCCCCGACGGGGTCCCGTCGGGGCGGGGCGGACAACGAGATGCGGCGGCACCTGATCCTGCCAGGTGCCGCCACTGGCACAGATGCCGGGTGACCATGCATGCACCGGAAGTGCCGATCAGACGGGGATCCTGCCCGTTCGTCTGGTCCGGCGGCCCGACAGCGGGTCGGCTGCATGTGGGTGCTCGGTCATCTGCACGGCGGTCCGTGGGGCCTGAACTGCGTTGTCGGTTTGACCTCTTCGGTCCTGACCGGGTCTCGCGGGCCGTGCTTCATTTGTATCGCGTTTCGGGCGAAAGGGGAACCCGAAAAGCGACGTCTTCGGCTTTTGACCGTTTTGTCCAACGGTCAGCGGTCCAGGCATGCCGGGCATGCCGGGCATGCCGGGCGCGCCGGGCGCGCCGGGCGCGCCGGGCGCCCGGCACCCCGCCGTCAGGCCGCCGGGCGGCGGCGCCGGGCCGCGTACCAGATGACCCCGGCCGTCAGCGCGGCCGTGCCGACCGCCACCGCCGTCAGCACCGAGCGGCTCGGGGCCGAGAATTCCGGGAGCCTGCGCCGGAGTTCCACCGGCTTGTCGAACACCAGCACCGGCCACTCGCGGGCCACCGCCTCCTTGCGCAGCGCCCGGTCCGGGTTGACCGCCGAGGGGTGGCCGACCGCCTCCAGCAGCGGCAGGTCGGTGGACGAGTCGCTGTAGGCGTAGCACTCGGTCAGGTCGTAGCCCTCGACCTCGGCCAACTCCCGGATCGCGGCGGCCTTGTTCTCGGCGTAGGCGTAGTAGTCGATCTCGCCGGTGTAGCAGCCGTCCTCGATCTTCAGCCTGGTCGCGATCACGTGGTCGGCACCGAGCAGCGCGCCGATCGGCTCGACCACCTCGGAGCCGGAACTGCTGACGATGACCACGTCGCGGCCGGCCGCGTGGTGCTGCTCGATGAGCGAGGCGGCCTCGTCGTAGATGATCGGGTCAATCAGGTTGTGCAGGGTCTCGGCGACGATCTCGCGGACCTGCTGCACGTTCCAGCCCCGGGTCAGCGCGGAGAGGTACTCCCGCATCTTCTCCATCTGGTCGTGGTCCGCGCCGCCCACCAGGAAGACGAACTGGGCGTACGCACTTCGCAGGACGGCCCGACGGTTGATCAGGCCGCCCTGGTAGAACGGACGGCTGAACGCGAGGGCGCTCGACTTGGCGATGATCGTCTTGTCGAGGTCGAAGAAGGCGGCGGTGCGCGGGCCGGCGGGGTGGGGGCGCAGGGCCGGCGGACGGGCCTGCGCCGGGTCGGAGCCGGCCGTTCCGGGCCGCTCGCCGGTCACGGGCGCCCCGTCGGGCCCGGGCGTCCCGTCGGGCGCGGCGGCTGCGGGGGTGGAGTCCGGGGACTCGTCGGCGTGCTCGTCGGCGTTCTCGGTGGTGTCCACGGGAACCGAGGATAGAGGGCGCCGCAAAACAGCCCGCCATTCGGCGTACTCGTGGGCGTGCGGGTTTGTGTTTCTGGCCGCTCGGGTACACCATGGAAGTCACGGATCGTTCGCGACCGTGCTAACCCGGTCCGGCTCCTCCCCCCCGAGTCGGGCCGTGGATAGACGACCCCCGCTCTCCCCCCCGGCGGGGGTCGTCGCACGTCCGGGGCCATTTTCAGGGCTTGAACGGCCTGGGGTGGCGATCTGCCGGTCGGCGGCGGCGACGTCTACAGGGGGTGTCGGCAGACGGGCGCGGTCGCGCCTTTTCGTCACTCTCCGTAGAGCATTCGTAGGGCATCGCTCATGCCCCGCTCTGGCCCCCGCCGCTTCGGGAATGCGGCCCGGACCTGCCCGGGGGAGCGCGCGGTCCGCTCGGCGCTATCCGGCTGCGCCGGTATGGCGGTTCATCTCCGTGAGGCCGTTTCGTCAATTCTTTGTCCAATAGCCCCCCGTGTGGGTGAACGTTTTCGTCCACAGCCCATGAGTTGTCCACAGGGATTCGGAACCCGGCGGCCGGAATCCGGATCACCGTCCACCGTGATGTCCGGCGGCGCGGGCCGGGGCCGGGCCCGCGGGGCGGCGTGGGGGGGGCGGGGGGACCGGGCACCAGGACGTCAGGGGAGCCGGCCTGTAGACTCCCGGCACCG
>NZ_JBHYUU010000115.1:0-28036 GCF_042749955.1 Kitasatospora sp. NPDC059462
GTGACGGCGGTCGGCCGGTCGGGCCTGTCGGTGCGGGCGGACGGCCGGTCGGGCCCGGCGGCCGGGCCGGACTCGTGGGCGAACTCCTGGGTGGTCGTGGGCATGACACTCCTCGGCACTCGCCTCACGGCGGGACAGGCGGTCTCTCGGACATGGTCCGGCCGCACGCCCCGTGGGGTGGGAGGGAGTAGCGCGCTCGGCGGATCGGCGGCGGGCCCCCGTTTGGCCGCCGCGGCGCGATCATGCTAGGTAGCCTCCGCGCGGAGCGTCAATGGTCTGGACCAGTTTGGCCGGTGGGACCACGGTGACCAATGGGACGAGTGGGGACGCCCCGGGCAACCGGATCCTTCGGGGTCGGCCTACCTCCCAGGGATGAGGAGCGCGGCCCCGCCCTGCGACCCCGGAATGATCATGAACGCGACCTCGCGCCGACGGAAGGCTCCCGCCCGCCTCCTACGCTCGAAGCCGTCACCGGTCGAAACCGCCGGTGAGCAGCGACGACGGGCCGGACAGCGGCCATGCGACAACAGACCGGGAACGATGACCACCTACCGCCACACCCTCGCCGAACTCCGCGGACAGCTGCGCCGGCTCCTCCTCAGCGGGGCCGCCATCGCCCTCGGCGTGGCCTTCCTCATCGCCTCGGTCAGCGGCAGCGGCGCCCTCGTCGACTCCTTCGGCCAGAGCGCCGCCGCCGAGGTCGGCCCCGGCGACATCCAGATCGGCCGCCCGGCCGCCGACGGCGCGCTGGACGCCGCCGCCGCCGACCGGGCCCGCCGGGTGCCCGGGGTCGCCGCACTCGCCCCGCGCCTGACCGGGCGCGGCGGACTGCTGGACGCTTCCGGCCGGCCTCTCGACCAGGACGCGGTCGTCAGCGCCGTCGCCGCCGACCCCGGCCTGCGCTGGCAGCTCCTCGGCTCCGGACGGTGGCCCGACGCGCCGGGCGAGGTGCTGCTCGACGACGCCACCGCGCAGCGCCTCGGCGTCCGCCCCGGCGCGGACGTCCGGCTCACCCGGGCCGACGGCACCCCCGCCACCGCCCGGCTCACCGGCACCCTCGACGGACGCGGCGCGCCGAGCCTGTCCGGACACCCCGTCATCGGCGTCCCGGAGAACGCCGTCACCCGCTACGCCGCCACCCCCGTCACCGAGCGGCTCGACGTCCGCCTCTCCCCCGGCACCTCCGCCACCCGCACCGTCGACGCCCTGCGCGAGGCGCTCGGCGCCACCGGCCCCGCCCCCGAGGTGCACACCCGGGAGGTCTCGGTGCGCGACGCCACCCGGGAGAGCGGCACCCTCTACGGCGTGGTGCTGACCGCCGCGCTCTCCTTCGTGCTGATCGCGCTCGCCGTCGCCCGGATGGTCGTCGGCAACACCTTCACCGTCGTGCTCGCCCAGCGCACCCGGCAGCTGGCACTGCTGCGCTGCATCGGCGCCGACCGCATCCAGGTGCGCCGGCTGATCCGCCGCCAGGGCCTGCTGCTCGGCATGGGCGCCTCCGCCGCCGGCGTCCTGCTCGGCCTCGGCATCTGCGGCGCCGCGCAGGCCGTCCTGGCCGCCGCCGACCTCGGCCCGGTCCGCCTCTCGCTCGCCCCCTCGCCGCTGGTCTGCGCGCTCGCCGCGCTGTTCGGCGTCCTGCTCACCCTGCTCGCGGTCCGGGGCCCCGCCAAGGCCGCCTCCGCCGTCCCGCCGATCGCCGCGCTCGACGGCGCCGGGCACGGCGTGGCGGCGGGCCCCGCCGCAAGGGTGCGGGCCGCCGTGTGGGCGACGGTGCTGCTGACCGGCGGCGCCGCCCTGGTCGTGCTGGGCGCGCTCGCCGCCCCGCCGCTCTCCCTGCTCGCCGTCACCACCGGCGCCATCGCGAGCTTCTTCGGCGTCCTGCGGCTCGCCCACCGGCTGCTGCCCGCCGCCGTGGCCCTGCTCGGCGCACCGGCCCGCCGCCTCGGCGGCACCGCCGGACGGCTCGCCACCCAGCAGCTGCGCCGCAACCCGCTGCGCACCGGCGCCACCGGCTCCGCGCTGCTGCTCGGGGTGACGGTGATGGTCGGCGCGGTCACCGCCCTGGACCTCACCTCGAACTCGCTGGTCCCGGCGGTCTCCGCCCGCCAGCCCGGCGTGTTCTCGGCGACGGGCGCCGCCGGTGGCGCCGTGCCCGCCGGGGCGCTCACGGCGCTCGCCGGGGAGCGCGAACTGACCGTCACACCGGTCCGCTCGGCCACCGTCCGCGTCGACGGCCGCGACACCGTGGTCGCCGCCACCGACCCCGCCCGGCTCAACCCCACCGCCGAGGACCTCGGCCGCGCCCGCGCCCTGACCGACGGCACCGCCCTCGGCGGGCTCGACGACGGCCGCACCCTCACCGTGGCCGGCCCCGCCGGCCCCGCCGGCCTCCCCGGCGCCACCCTGCGCGTCGAACCCGGCCGCAGCGCCCTCCCGTTCACCCTCCAGAGCGGCGCCACCCTGCTCGTCACCCCGTCCACCCTCGACCGGATCGCCCCCGGCGCCCCCGCCACCACCGTCTGGATCACCCCCGCCCCCGGCACCGACCGGCCCACCGCCCGCCGGGCCGTGGACCGCGCCCTCGCCGGCCACCGGCTCACCGTCACGGACACCGCCGCCCAGGGCGAGACCCTGCGCTCGCTGCTCGACCGGATGATGCTGATCTCGATGGCCCTGCTCGGCTTCTCCGTCGTCATCGCCGGCCTCGGTGTCGCCGCCGCGCTGGTCCTCAGCATCAGCGAACGCTCCCGGGAGATCGGCATGCTGCGCGCCATCGGCATGACCCGCACCCAGCTGCGCCGGATGCTCACCCTGGAGGCCCTGCTGCTCTCCCTCGCCACCGCGCTGCTCGGCACCGCCCTCGGCATCGGCTACGGCTGGGCGGCCGCCCGCTCCGTGACCGCGACGCTCGGCACCGTCGGCGGCCCGCCCGTCCTGCCCGTCCTCGGCGCGCTCGCCCTCACCGTCCTCACCGGCCTCGCCGCCGCCGTCCTCCCCGCCCGCCGCGTCGCCCGGATGACCGCCGTCGACGCCATGCGCACGACGTAGTCGGGCGCGGGGGCGGGGACGGGGTGGGGGCGAGGTGGGGGCGGGGACGGCGGCAGTGGCTGGTGGCGGGCGGCTCAGGCGTCGAAGGCCGTGGCCCGGGCCCGCTTCTCCCAGGCGGCGACGTCCTCCCGGACCTGGTCGAGGTGGGCGAGGACCGCGCCCACCCCGTCCTCGCCCAGCGGCAGCCGCAGCGGGGTGCGCTCCGCCGCCAGCGCGGCCAGGATCACCGCCGCCGCCTTGTCCGGGTCACCGGCCTGCGAACCGTCCCCGCCGGAGACGAAGGCCCGGGTCCCGCCCACCGCCGAATACACCCCGCTGTCCGCGCTGACCCCGGCCCGGCCGGTCTCGAACAGCGAGGTCCGGAACGCCCCCGGCTCCACGATCAGCACCTTGATGCCGAACTCCCGCACCTCGTCCGCCAGCGCCTCGGAGATGCCCTCCAGCGCGAACTTCGTCCCGCTGTACGCGCCGAAGCCCGCGAAGGACATCTGCCCGCCCACGCTGCTCATCTGCACGATCGCCCCCGAGCGCCGCTCCCGCATGTGCGGCAGCACCGCCCGCACCAGGGCCGCCGGGCCGAAGACGTGCACGTCGAACAGGGCCCGCAGCTCCTCGTCCGTGGTCTCCTCGACGGCGCCGACGTGCGTCCGGCCCGCGTTGTTCACCAGCACGTCGACCCGCCCGTGCCGGGCCACCACGTCCGCCACGGCGGCCCCGATGGCGGCCGTGTCGGTCACGTCCAGCCGCAGCGCCTCCACCTGGTCGGGATGCGCGGCCACCAGGTCGGCCAGCGCCTCCGGACCGCGCGCCGCACCGACCACCACATCACCGGCGGCGACGGCCGCCCGGGTGATCGCCCGTCCGAAACCGCTGCTCGCACCGGTCACCAGCCACACCTTGGTCATGTCGACTCCCCGTCGGTCCCACGCGTCTCTCCTGACACCGGTCAGCCTGCCGCCCGAACCCGTTGCCCGTCCAAGACCCGCGGTGATAACCAACGGACATGACCCTGGACGTCCACGCCCGCGACCTCCGCTACTTCCTCGCGGTCGCCGAGGAACTGCACTTCACCCGCGCCGCCGAACGGCTCTACGTCTCGCAGCCCGCGCTGAGCAAGCAGATCCGCGCGCTGGAACTGCGGCTGGGCGCCGAGCTGTTCCGCCGCGACCGGCACGGGGTGACGCTGGCGGCGGCCGGCGAGGCCCTGGTGCCGCACGCGCGCAAGGTGCTGGCCGCCTGGGCGGACGGCGCCGCCGCGGTGGAGGCGGTCAAGGCCGAGCAGCGCAGCACCCTGGTGGTGGGCATGAGCACCAGCCCGGCCCGCGGCGGACTGCTCCCGGCCATCCGCTCGCGTTTCACCGCCACCCACCCGCAGGCCACCACCCGGCTGCGCCAAGTCAGTTGGGACGATCCCACGGCGGGCCTGGCGAACGGCGCGGTGGACATCGCCTTCGTCTGGCTGCCGCTGCCCGGCCCGGAGCGCTTCCGCTGGACGGTGGTCGCCGAGGAACCCCGCCTGGTCGCGCTCCCCGACACCCATCCGCTCGCCGCCCGCGACGGGTTCGACTTCGCGGACCTGCTCGACGAGCCCTTCCTCGCCCTGCCCGCGAGCGCGGGACCGCTGCGCGACCACTGGCTGGCCCTGGACGCCCGGGCCGGGCGCCCGCCGCACATCGGCGCCGAGGTCGCCGGCGTCGAGGAGACCTACGAGGCCCTGATCGCCGGCCTCGGCATCTGCCTGGTGGCGGCCGGCAACGCCCCGCTGATCACCCTGGGCGGGGTCACCACCCGGCCGGTGCGGGACCTCGGCGCCAGCCGCTACGCCCTGGCCTGGCGGCGGGAGGACGAGCACCGGCCGCTGGTGCGGGCGTACGCGGAGGCCTGCCGGGCCACGGTCGCCGACTGATTTTCCGTCATGTACGGCCCGACGGCGCTCAGTTGCCCTGGTAGGCGAAGGCCGCCCAGACGTCGAGGGCGCCCGTGTCCCGGCGGGCGAGCGAGACCAGCTCCGGCGGCGCGCCCGGCGGCAGCCGGCGGTCCGGGTCGAGCGCCCACAACTGGGTGCGGCGCAGCGCCTCGACCGGCGGATCACCGGCCGCCAGGCGGCCGTGGAAGACGTACATCAGCACGCAGACCATCTCGTCCACCACCTCCCAGCGCGAGCCGACCACGCCCGTCGCCCCGGCGGCGAGGAAGGCGCTGGAGAGGGTGAGCGCCTCGTCCACGTCCCCGCCGGTGTGGTCACTGACGCAGGCGTCGAGGACGACCAGCCCGCCCGGAGAGCCCGGCGGGCGGCCCTGGGCCTGGCGCAGGATGTCCCCGACCGGCAGCCGCCCCAGCCGGTCCCCGGCGCGCGGGTCCGGCGCGAGCCCGAGGTAGGCGTCCAGCGGCGAGCGCTCGGACGGCAGGGCGTGGCAGGCCAGGTGGAGGACGGACGCCCCGGCCCGGCCGGGGGCCGGCAGCGCGGCCAGCACCTCGGCCGGGGTGCCCGCCCCCACGGCGTCCTCGACGTAGCCGAGCAGTGTGCCGTGCGGATAGTGGTCCGCGTGCAGGTACTCGGCCTCCACCTCGGCGAACATCAGCTCCCTGGTCGGGTCACCGACGATCACCGGCCGTTCGCCCAGCGGCAGCCGGGGGCGCCGGACCACCTCGCAGAACTGCCGCGCGGACGCCGCGTACGAGATCACCGCCCGCTGCACGGCCCGCACCGGCCGCCCGCCGTCCCGCAGCCCGCTGCTCAGCAGCGCGGCGTGCCAGGGGACGCCGCCGAGTTCGCCGAACGGCACCAGGACCAGCCGGGGCAGCGTGTCCGGGCCGCGGCGCGTGGCCGCGCGCAGGGCGGGGTGGCGCAGCAGCGGGCGCAGCACGGTGGTGCCGGCCCAGTCGCAGAGTTCGGCGAGGGTGGCGCGCCAGCGGCGCCGGGCGGCGGCCCGCTCCGGGTGGCGGGGCGGACAGGCCTCCAGGGTGGCCTGCCGGTCGAGGTGCGCCCGACGGTAGGCGGCGAGCGGGCCGCGGTCCTCGGAGCGGACGGCGTCGACGCTGACGAGGGTGAGCGGCAGCAGGTGGAGGTCGCCAGCGCCGTCCTCGCCGGGCGTGACCAGCACCGCCGCGCCGCTGCGCCCGGCGCCGGGCGGCAGCAGGTAGACCAGGGCGTCGGCGCCCGCCGCGCCCAGGGCGTGGGCGATCTCCGCCACCGCCGACGGGGCCATCAGCGCCTCACCGGCCGGGGAGACGGCGAGCGCGGTGAGGGCGCGGCGGCGCAGGTCGTCCGGCACGGGGATCTCGGCGCCGCCGGGCAGGGAGGCGAGCAGGCCGCCGGGCAGTCCGAGCACCGCGTCGAGGCCGCGGCCGCCGGGGGCCGGGCCGTCCTGGGCGGCGCCGCTGGACAGCCAGGCGTCGGCGAGGTCCGGGTGGCCGGTGGAGCGCAGCAGGTCCGGGACGTCGGTGGTGGAGGTGGAGGCGTGCAGCACCAGGCCCCGGCCCAGTTCCAGGGCCGCGACGACGGCCCGCAGGTGGGGCTCGCGCTCACCGCCGGGGGCGTCGCGCGGTGCCGCGTTCTCCGGCGTGTCGTGGCCCGGCGCGTCGTGGCCCCGCGCGTCGTCGTCCGGCGCCTCGTCCCGGTCGGTGAGGTACCAGCCGGCGATCGTCAGCGCACGCGCCGCGTTCTCCCGGGCCACCAGCAGGGCCGGGCCGGCCGCCGCCTGGAGCAGGGTGGCCGCGGCGGTCTGGCGCAGCGTGGTCAGCCCGGCCTCGCGCCCGGCCCGCCGGTCCCCCGGCCCCTGCCGCAGGCGGTGGGCCCGGGCGATGATCCAGTTCACCGCCGCCAGCATCTGGGTGGGCGTCCCGTTCCGCATCCGCTCCCGGACCACCTCGGCGGAGGCCAGCGCCCCGGCGATGTCCTCGGGACGCCGCGCGTGCTCGTAACGCGCCGTCAGCAGCATCGCCCGCATCAGGTGGGCCCGGGACCCCTCCATGCTCGCCGGGTCGGTGGCGGCGATGAGCAGGTCGACGTGCTTGAGCGCCTGCTCGGCACGGCTCTCGGAGAAGGGGGGGCCCATCGCCAGAAGGCTCACCACACCGGCCACCCGCATGGTCAGCACGTTCTTGTACAGGTGGCCCGGCGGCGTCCGTTCCGCCGCGTCCAGCATCAGGACCACACCCGCCATCGCCCGCTCCGGCGCCTGCCCGCTCTGGAGCGCGTGGACGAACATCGCCAGGCCGAGGTCCCCGCGCGCCATCTGCCGCAGCGGGTCGTCCTCGGACATCGCGTCGACCAGTGGTTCCAGCGCCGTCACCGTCCGGGCCAGCCGCGGGACGTCACCGGCCGCCAGGGCCTCCTGGAACTCCAGCATCAGCCTGGTCCGTTCGAGGATCGGCCGGTGGGCGGCCAGCAGCCTTTCCACGCCCGGGTGTTCCGAGTGCGAGAGGTAGGCGATCACCTCCTCGGTGTAGCGGCGGGAGGCCTCCAGGTCCTGGTGGTCGCCGGCGAGGCGGAAGCGCTGGTAGAGGTTGACGGCGAGGTTCTCCAGGTAGACCACCCGGTTGACGTCGTCCGGGGCGGCCCGGCGGAACGCGGCACGCTGGTGGCGGATCGCCGCGTCGAGGTCGCCGACGGCGTTGGTGAGCGCGAACCGCTTGCTCATCGCCGCCCCCAGCGAGCCGTGCAGGTGCTCGTCCGACCACAGGGTGCCGGTGGGCCGGGCCCCGGCGTCGTCGAGCAGGCCGATCACCCGGTCGAGTTCGGCCCGGTCGGCGGAGTACTGGCTCTTCGCGATGGAGGCGTCGGCGAGGTGGCGGAGGATGTCGCCGCGCCGGACGCCGTGGTCCTCCTCCTGCATGGTGTCCACGGCCAGGGTGAGGTGCCGGACGGCTTCCTCGGTGCGGTACGTCTGCGGGTCGTGCTGGTGCAGCGCGTTGACGAGCGTGCCGAGCACCGCGTGCGAGGGCGGCCGGACCGGGTCGTCCTCGGCCATGCCGGCCAGGCCCTCGCGCAGTACCTCGACCGCCTCGTGGACCTCGGCGCCCACACCGCCGTGGTGGAGCTCGGCCCTGCCGGCGAGGGTGCAGCCGAGCAGCCAGCGCACGGTGCCGCCGAACGGCTCGCCGGGCGGGATCAGCCGGCGCAGGTCGCACAGCCGGGCGAAGCGGTGGGCGGCGTCGTCCGGACGGATGTGCGTGCCGTCGCCGCGCGCCCAGTACAGGTCGAGCAGGTGCAGTCCGGCGCGCAGCCGGTAGGGGGAGTCGGCGGCCGTGGTGGCCGCGACCGCTTCCAGGTGGGCGACGGCCCGGTCGGTGCGCTCCGCGTCCGGGCCGCCGTCCCGCTCGTTCAGCAGCAGCCGCACGAGGCACTCGCGGACCGCCGACTCGATCGGGTCGGCGAGTTCGGCCGGCCCCGGCTCGGCGTCGGGGGCCGGGCGGAACGGCGCGCCGTCGGGGCCGTGGGGCGGTACCGGGCTCAGCCGGTCGAGCAGGCCCTCCAGGACGGCTTCGGCGGCGGCGCGGTCGGCGGCCACCCGTTCGGGCGGGGCGCCGTCGCGCTCGGAGCGGTCGGCGAGGGCGCAGCCGAGGTTGGCGAGCGCCCCGGGGTCCTGGGCGTCGTACGCGTCGTAGGTGTCGTAGGTGTCGTAGGTGTCGTAGGTGTCGTAGGCGTCGTACGGGTCGTAGGTGTCGTCGGCGCAGGTGTCCCCGGCCCCTTCGGCCGGACCGTGCCAGGGGCCCGGCGGCACCGGGACGGGGCAGGCCAGCCGCAGCGCCTCGATCGCCCGGTCCAGGTCGTCGGCGCGGGCCGCCGGGTCCGCGACACCGGCGCTCGCCCCGTCCTCGTAGCGCGCGTGCAGCAGCATCCCGAGCCGGAACGCCGCCTCCACCCGCTCCGGCGCGTCCTGGTCGAACGCGGCCATCGTGAGCGTCAACAGCCCTGTCGCGTCGTCCCGTTCGGCCAGCACGGCGGCGCGGATCCCGTCGTCCCCGGCGAACTCCGGCTGCTCGACGGCCCGCCAGTAGCGCACCGAGAGCGTCAGCCCGACCAGGAACCGCGCCTCCGCGAGCGCCCCCGCCGGCGCCCCCGGGCCCGCCTCCTCCAGCAGCGTGCGCGCCGTCGAGAACGCGGTGAGCGCCCCGGACAGCGCCATGCCGGCGGCCCGCGGATCGGGCGCCGCGTCGTGCTCGTCCAGCAGCCGCCGCCCCCGCCCGACCAGCGTCCGCACCTCGTCCACCACCGCCACCGGTCCTCCCCTCCCACGGCCTCCCCGCGGCCCTGCCCGGCAGACAACCGCACACCCCGCCCGCCGTCAAACCCCGACGCCGGTGGGCGGCGCGACAATCCGCTGGACCGGCGCCCGTCCGGCCGGTACGGTCCGGGGACGATCCAAGGGGGTGGACAGGTGCGGCCGCTGCTGCTGCTGGACGTCGACGGACCGCTGAACCCGTACGCGGCCAAGCCCTGCCGCCGCCCCGAGGGCTACGGGACGCACCGGCTGCTGACCCCGCGCTGGTACGCCATGAGGGTGGAGAGCGAGGTGCCGCCCTTGTAGAGCCGGGTGGCCTCCTCGCGGTCCACGGCGGGGTCGCTGTCCACCGGGCCCTTGGTGGCTCCCCGGCTCCGCAGCCATTTGGCCATGGTGCCCTCCGACACCCCGTGGCCTTCGGCGAGCACGATCACCGGGGTTCGGTTCGCGTACGCGGTGATCAGGTCGGTGCGGGCCTTGCCGGTGGGCTCGGGGATCTTGGGTGGCACGGGGGTCCGTTCGGTCTTGCGGGGTCCGGGCATGTCGAGAGCGCCCCCGTTTCGTGACTGCGGAGGCGGTCACCAAACGGGGGCTGGCCCGCCGCTGGGGGTTGAGGGCGGCGGGGGTGCGAGGTGGTCAGTTGCCGGTAGCGCGGAAGGTCACGACGACGCCCGCCCACTGCTGCTTCGTGTTCGGCTCGTACGTCCAGCGGCCCACGTCCTGGGCAACGCGCCGCGCGTGCTTGAGCAGGGCCTCGCCGAAGTGGAACACGCTCGGGTCGAGTTCGAGCGGTCTCCACTGGCGCGCGGCGGAGGCGATCAGTTGCGTGGCGAGCCGTTCGAAGTCGTCGGTGGCGGACCAGCCGATGTTGTCGGGAATCCCGCGCAGACCCGGGAGTCCGTCCGGGCCGGACACCGCGGCCTGTCCCAGGAACGTGTACTCGGCGTGCCACTGCTTGCCGTCGGGGTCGAAGGTGCCGGGGCCGGAACTGTCGCTCATGGGGGTGTCCCTGGGGGTCGGGAGTGCGGGTTCGAAAAGGGAGCCGCCGACCGTTCGCGCCGGCCGGACGACGTACGTCGGGTGGTCGGTGTGCTCGCCGGTCGGGACGAATCCCGCTTTGAGCAGGACGCGGCCGGAGGCCGGGTTGTCAGGATGGTGCTTGGCATGGACCTCCGGCAGACCGAGGCGGCCGAACGCCAGCGCGAGGATGTGGCTAACCCCCTCGGTGGCGTATCCCCAGCCCCAGGAGTCGGGGCGCAGGATGTAGCTGATGGCGGCGGCGGGACGGTCCATGTGGAGCTTGACGACCCCGAGTAGGTCACCGTCCACGACCAGGCCGAGGGTGTGGAGCGTGCGCGGGCTCTGCTTCGCCGCAGTGATCGCAGCGGCCACGAACTCCTGCGCGTCGCGGAGTTCCATCGGGCCCCGGCCCAAGTACCCGACCGACTCGGGGCCGTAGATCCGCTGCACCGGCCCGGCGTCGTCGGGCTCCAGCTCCCGCAGCTCGATCACGCGTCCGCTGCCTTCACGAGCATGGTCAGTTCGGCAGCGGTGGACCGGTGGTCGGGCGCGGCCAACAGGACGTGCCGCAGGCGCGCCTGGAGCGACGGCCAGGGCAGCTTGTTGGACAGCGGGATCGCGCGGTGGGCGATGGACTTGCGCTTGTCCTCCACCGAGGCGTCGCTGCCGATTCCGGCGGTCTCGTAGTCCAGTGGCCATGCGCCGGTGATGCAGGTCCACAGGGTGCCGGCGAGGGCGTAGACGTCGGCGCTCTGCGTGGTCTCGACGGGTTGGGGCCCGTTGATGATGCGGGCGGCCAGCTCGGGGGCGGTGAGGTGGATCATCGTGCCGTCGAACGTCGACCACGGGGTGATGCCGAGCTGGCGGGACCACGCGAAGTCCAGCAGGCGAACACCCTGTTCGGTGTGGATGCCGTGCTGGGGCTGGAGGTCGCCGTGCACCCATCCGGCCTCGTGCAGGTCGGCCACGGCCCGGCACAGGTCGACCGCAGCGGCGAGCGCTTCGTCCCGGCCGCCCTCGCCCTTGCGGACCGGGCGGAAGACGTCCCAGGTGGACGGCCCGGCCAGCCACGGGGTGACGTACCAGACGCCACCGTCGAAGCGCCCGGTGGTCACGGTGTAGCCGGGGAGCTGGTCCAGCACGGAGGCTTCGCGGGCGGTGACCTCGGCGGCCTCGCCGGTGCCGAGCTTGATGCTCACCACTCCGCGCGGCCCGCTGGCCTTCCACACCGCCGAGCCCCGGCGGTCGCTGATCTCCTTCAGTTCGACCGGCCCGCAGACCGCCTCCGCGGCGCTCAGCGCTTCTGCGGCAACGGAAGTGAACTCGCCCATTCTCGTACTGCCTTCCATTCGCAAGGGATGTGCTCGAAGACGTCCCGGCCGTCGTCCACCGCCACGGACAGTGCCGTGGCGAGGTCGGGCGTGGTCTCCAGAAACTTCGGGTCCAGCGGCCGGACGCCCGCCCGCACCGGCAGGAACGAGAACGGGGGCGGCGGGATGCTCTGCCCGCGCCGGCCGGTCTCGACCGCCCCCTGGACGAACTTCCCGAACATGACCCCGACCGGGGCGTAGAGGTTCTTCAGCGCCCAGTGCGGCCAGGTCAGCAGTTCCCGGTGGTCCGCCCCCTCGCAGTGCCCGACGAGCACCACGTTCTCGCACGCGAGGACACCGTACGGCCTGCCCATCAGGGGACGGACCCACTCCGCTGCCTGGACCCCGGCGTAGAACAACTCCGCTTCCACGGCGTAGCGGTGGCTGCCCGGGGTGATCTCGTAGACGGTCCAGCCGGTCATGTGCCGCCGCATGGAAGGGCGCAGGAAGGGGCAGTGCTCGGTGAGGTCGGCGAGGTAGCCGTTCACGTCCACGCCGGCGGGGTTCTCCGTGCGGGCCTCGGTGAGGCGGAGCGCCCCGGTGGTGGGCCGGGACGCTCCGTCGAGTGGTGCGGTGATCACAGGTAGGACGCCGCCGGGGTGAGGTCGTCGCCGTCGCCGGGGCCGGGCTTGGGGCCGCAGTCCCACTCGGCGGTGACGGTGCCGGTCTCGCGGTACTGGGCGAGGGCTTCGGTGTTCACCGTGCCGTCGGCGTTGGTGAACCAGATCTCCGGCAGCGGCCCGTACGCCTCCTCGTACGCGGCCACCCACGAGATCGGGCCGAAGCCCTTCATCTCGACGTGGACCAGCTTGCGGCCGGCGTGCCGGAGGGTGAACGCCTCGTGCGCGGCCGGGTCCGCGACGAGGGTGTGCCACGCCGCGTCGATCGCGGAGGAGAACATCTGCGGGGCGGCGGCGCCCGCGTCGATCCGCCGCGCGGTGATGGTGAAGAACTTGCCCAGCTCGTCCAGCTCCACGGTGGAGCTGGGGGTGGTGGCGGTGCTCACGTGCCTCTCCAATCGGGTGGGCTCTGCTCGCCCGGGTGCGGACGCGCAGTCGTGCGTGGTGCCCCGGCCCGTCGGGCGATTGCACGACGAGCCGGGAGTTCATGGGGCGCCTGGGGGCGCGGGTCGACGGTCAGAAGCGGCCGGAGGCGATGAGCGCGGTGGCCATGCTCGGGGTCTCGGCGACGGTGCCCGTCCAGCCGGCCGTCCGGTGCCGGACCGGGTCTCCCTGGATCACACTGTTCACAGTTGCGCCTCTCCATCGGGTCGGGGCGTGCGGTGTGGTGGTGCTCGTTGCCGATCAGGCCGCGCGGCCGACGGGATGGCGGTCGACTCCCGCGACGACCACCGCATCCGTGCTGGGGTGGGCCCTGATGTACTCGGCCGGCAGGAGGAAGCCGTAGCGCCCGCAGATGTCGCATCCCCAGGTGTCGTCGGTGGGCGACGGGGAGTCGTACGCCGTCTGAAGGAAGCAGAACGGGCACAGCGGCGGCGGTTCCATGCGCTGGCGTGCGGCCTTGGGCACGGTGGTCATGCCGCCGGTCTGCGGGCCTTGCAGTCCCGGCAGACGCAGGAGGAGAGCACGGCCTCCCGCTGGAGCTGGGAGCCCACGGAGAGGGGACTGCCAGCGGGGTTGGCCGCTCGGTAGTCGTCCAGCGGGTTCCAGCCGACGGGCGGCCGGTTCGCCTCACCCTTGCTCGGGCCGGTCACGACCTCGCGGTACTGGCGCGGGGGGGGTTGCGTCTCGCCATCGGTCTGTCCTCCTTCGCCGTGGCGGTGGGGATGCGTGGTAGACCGTAGGGAGTCGGCTACAGACGGTGCCACGAAGTTGCACGCGGTTGCACAGGTTCACCCGAGAGCGCTGCGGGCCTTGGCGATTCGGCTTCGCGCTTCGGCTCCGTGAACTGCGATCTTTGCCAGTTCGGCGAAGGCACGAAGGTAGGTGCGGATCTCACCAGGAGCTGTGACGTTGACCTCCGCTGTAAGCGTCTCGACTGCCACAAGGCTCTCGTCAAATGCGTAGAACGCTTCGAGCGGCCAGACGGTCCGGCGAGCCCGAAACGGGATCACGCCGACGGAGACGTTCGGAAGGGACGAGACCCCGAGCAAGTGGTCAAGTTGACCGGCGAGTGCTTCGTCATCGCAGACGCCGTAGTAGAGAACGGCCTCTTCCAGAATCAGGGCGAACTGGTGGCTGGCGTCGTGCAGGACACGGGATCTCTTCAGTCGGGCCTTGACCGCGTCCTCCACGTCGTCCGGAGTGCCCTGGAAGGTCGTGATCGAACGGAGAAGCCCGGTCGCGTACGGGGCCGTCTGCGTCATCCCTGGCATGACGTTGGAGGCGTATACCTTGAATTTTCGTGTCCGCTGGTAGAGCGGCAGCGTCTTTTGATGAACCAGCCTCATGCCGTCGCGGTGGAGGTCTCGCCACTGCGTGTACATCGACTCAGCGGTCCGCGACGCTGCGATCAAATCCGCTGCCTTCTCCGCAGACCCACACGCCGCGCACCAAGCACGGATGTCGCTGTCGGAGGGAACTGTCAGGCCGCGGGCGATGCGGGATGACTTGGACTTGTGCCACCCGCACCGCGCGGCCAGTTCAAGCCCTGAAAGCCCGGCGTCCCGCCGGATCTGGTCGAGCTGATCGGCGAGCGCCTTCCGTGCGGCTTGGGCACTGGAGAGAGGAGAAGAGGACATGAACTGGCCGGCTGCGGTGACTACTCGGCGATGCTGAATGCCTCGTGAGGGACAGCACGCTCCCACACAGCGTCGAAAGCCGCCGCGCAGTTGCGTGCCACAGCGGGATCGTCACTCTGATCGGTGTGCACCCATCGGCCATCGCCGTCAAAGATGTTGAACTGAACGATCTTGCCATCGAACAGCCAGAAGTCGTTTCCGGGCAGCAGGAGATCAGAGGCGCCCCGGCGAGGGAGCCAGCGCACCTGCTCGCCGCCGGCCACGTTGGTGAACGTGAACGAGTGCTCGTACCGGATGTACTCGCTGGCGGGCTCCGAAATGACCCTGGCTCGGCGCAGAGAGACACCGTTGGCGGTTACCTCCTGGACGAGGTCCAGCCACGGCCTCCACCACGACGCGCGATCAGCAGGGTCGAGTCGGTGACCGGACTTCCATGCGCGAAAGCCTTCGTCCTCGTTGTCGACCGCGTAGACATCGCGCAGTTCCAGGTGGACCGCCGACTCCCGCGCAGACCTCAAAAGGTCAGCGAAGCTGTTCAAGCTCTGCGACATCCAACGCCTCCTTGAGCGCCTTGGCCATGCGGGCAGGGATGCGGACCACGGTCTCATGATCCGGGATCGGACCGTCAGCCAAGCAGTCCGCCGTCGTGGCCTCGTCGATCTTCCACCCCTGAATGACGAAGTCCCTGGTCTCGGGGTCTACCCACACAGTGGGAGAGCCGTGATCCCCCGACTTCTCGTCCTTCGCAACGAACCGTAGTGCCATCTGATCCTCCCCGTGTCGAGCCGGTTGCGCTCAGTTGCAAACCTGAGCCGGTGCTCATACTCCGCCCTGAAGGCTCCCCCTGTCACGACTTTCCATTTCTGACGAACCGCCAGGTGTGAGGCGGAGGAATGTCCGGCGATGAGGAGGGGTGGGGCCTGGAGCCGTCGGCCGGCGCGCTCGCCGGGGCCACCTGCCACCGAGGTCGCGGGGTGGGGCCTGGTGTCAGCGGCCCGATATCGACGCCGTCGGCGAGGAACTGCTGCACGGCGGCGTCGACTTGGTGGCGGTAGCGGTGGCGGGAGTGGAAGTGGCCGTTCTCCCGGATCTCGTACGAGTCGTGGGCGAAGTCGGTGGTGTTGAGGGTGACGTCGAGGCGGCGGTCGTGGCCGGCCCCCGTCACCGTCCAGCGGCCGGCACCCACCGCGGACCACGTCAGGTGGATGTCCGCTCCGGTGCGGGCCCGCTCGGCCTGGGCGTCGGCCCGGCGCTGGCGTGCGGCGGCCGGCTCGTCCTGATGCTGCTGCTCGGCCTGCTCGCGACGGCGCAGGAACTCGGTCCGGCTCTGGGCGGCCTGGCGTTCCAGCTCCGCGAGGCACTGGCGGGCGGCCTCGCGACGTTGTGCGGCTTCCTGGCCGCCGGGGAGCGGGGGTAGGGCCTGGGGTTCATGGCGGGCGGGCCAGGGCTCGGCGAGGTCGGCCCGGTGGTGCCGCCAGATGCGAAGCATGGCGCGGCCGTCGGGGGTGGCCGCCACGTCGCCGCGCAAGTGACGCTCCTTCAGACGTAGTGGCCAGCACCAGAGCGCGTGAGTCATCACGCTCACTCCACAACGCGGCAGCTAGAGCAAGATCACGCCGACGTCCGCCAGGCCAGGCCGCCCGCGCCTCCGAGGCGCGCACCCCGGCGGGTGAGCGCGTGATCGTCAACAAGGCCGAGCTCTCCGCGCCGGGCCAGATCACCCGGACGACCGTCCCTCTCCCGGAGCACGTCCCGCTTGATCTCACAAACGGAATCGAAAGCCTCGGATGGTGACCGTCGCAGTGGTTGGATGGCTCGCATGAGCGAGCCCGACCACTCTCGGGTAATCGCCGAAGTCGCCCTGCGCAGCCTCCAGGCCGACCGCTGTAACGGCGAATACCTGTTGACCCAGTACCTCAGCATCTCCGACGCGAGGGCAGCCGGAGGGCGGGGTGTTCTGGAAGACGCCCGACATCGTCGGCTGGGCGCGCGGCCGTCCGTTCGCCTGGGTCGACGACCTGATCACCGAGGCGGACCGGGACTGGGTCCGGGCTCACCACGACGGGCCGGCCCTGCTCCACCGGGTGGACCCCAGGACCGGCCTGACCGCCGCCGACTTCACCGCCCTCGCGCACTGGGCGGCCGCCGCCGCGCCGTCCGGCCCGGCCGGGCGGTGAGGGCCGCGGTCAGGGCGGTGACGGCGGCGAGGACCACCCAGGCGGGGGTGTAGCCGCCGTACGGGCCGTCCCGGGTGGTGTCGCGCAGCAGGCCGAGGGCGGGCGGGGCGAGGACCACGGCCACCTGGTTGACGGCCATCACCAGGCCGAGGGCCAGACCGGTGCGGCCCGGCGGGGCGGCCTCGGCGAGGTGGGCGACCCACGGGCCGTACCAGCCGATGCCGAAGAAGCCGAGCCAGGTGAACAGGACGGCGGCGCCCACCGGGTGGTGGCCCAGCGGGGTGGCGAGTGCGAGCAGGCCGGCCACGGCCGCCACCATGCTGGTCAGGACGGGCCGGTAGCGGCCGGCGCGGCTGCGGTCGCTCCACGCCGCGAGGCCGATCCGGCCGAGCATGCCCGCCAGTTGGGACACCACCAGCACGGCGCCCGCCGCGCCCGCGCCGAGCGAGGTGGCGTCGTGCAGGTACAGGGCGCCGAGCACGCCGAGGCCGCTGTGCACCGACACCATGGCCAGACCCGACAGCAGCGCCCTGACCAGGGCCGGTTCGCGCAGCAGCCGGAGGCGCTCCACGACGGCCGCAGCGGGACCGGCGGGCGGTGGACCCGCCTTCGGGGAACGAGGGCCGGGCAGAGCGGGCCCGGTCGGCGGCCGCCGGTGGAGCGCGGCGAACGCGCCGGCCCCCGCCAGCGCGACCAGTCCGCCGGCCAGCAGCGCCGACCGCCAGCCGTACGCGGTGGCGAGCGGCGGCAGGACGGCCACCGCGAGCGCCCCGCCCAGCGGCAGCCCGGCCTGCCGGACGCCCATCGCGAAGCCCCTCTGCCCGGGCTCGAACCAGGACGCCACCGACTTGCTGCCGCCGGGCTGGATCGTGCTGTACCCCGCGCCGACCACCAGCAGGACGGCGAGCAGCGAGCCGTACCCCGGGGCCAGGCTCCCGGCCAGCAGGGCCGCCGCGACGATCCCGGCCCCGAGGCCGACGACCCATCGCTCGCCGTACCGGTCCAGCAACTCACCGGCCACCACCAGGCCCACCAGCGGCGCCAGTTGGGAGGCGGAGAGGAGCAGGCCGAGCCGTGTCGCATCGAGTCCGAGGGCGTCCTGCAGCGGGACGGCCATCGCCCCGATCCCCTGGACGAAGAAGCAGGCGGCGGCCTGGGTGAAGGTGGCGGCGCCGAGGATCACCCAGCGGTAGCCGGGCGCGGGCGGAGCGGCCGCGAGGGCCGTCGGGGCAGCGGGGTGGTGACTCATGCCGACCCATGCTGCTGTCATGGTCCAATGCACCTCAACCCTTACGGCGAGGACGCCGTCCACCTGGCCGCCGCGCTGGCGAACCGGCGCCCGGAGAGCCCCGGCGAGCTCGTGGCCCGCTGCCGCGCGGCCGGTCTGCTGATCGAGGGGCCCGGCACGCCCGCGGACCTGACGCGCACCCACGCCCTGCTGGACGCCTGGGAGGCCGTGGTCGACGCGCCGGACGAGCGCGAGCGCGCGGCCCGGCTCAATCGGATGCTCGCCGCCGGCACCGCCCACCCCCGGGTGACCGACCACGCGGGTGACGGCTGGCACCTGCACTACCGCGAGGACGACCTCCCGCTCGGCGACCTGCTGTTCGCGCTGGTCGCGACCGGCACCGCGCTGCACCTGGTGGGCCGCGGGATGCGGCGGCTGGGCCGGTGCGCCGTCGAGGAGTGCGCCACGGTGTTCGCCGACACCTCCCGCACCGGGCGCCGCCGCTACTGCTCCGCGCGCTGCGCCAACCGGGACGCCGTCCGCCGCCACCGGGCCAAGCACCCGGCGGCCGGCTGACGCACCACAGGGCCGATCGGATGGCTCATCAGCTCTTTCACCCGGCCCGCGCATCGGACGGACGGCCCGCCGGCCCCTCGTCGCCGACGATCGGCTCAGCAGCTCCCCCCGCTCCGCACCGCAGAGAGGCCCGCACCATGAGAAGACGTTCCCCCGCCCGCACACTCGCCGCGACGGCGCTCGCCGTCGCCGGGCTCCTGCCGCTGACGCTGGGCGCCGCGCCGCCCGTGCCCGCCCGTGCCCGCCGCGCCTGTGGCGTCTGTGGCGTCTTTGTCGTCTGGGTCGTCTGTGGCGTCGGCCGTCACCGACGACGACGGCCGCGCGCTCAGCCCCGAGCTCCAGGCCCAGCTCGACGAGGCGATCCAGCAGGTGATGCAGCAGGCGGGCATCCCCGGCGTGCAGGTCGGCCTGTGGATCCGCGGGCAGGGCAGCTACCTGCGCGCGTTCGGCGTCGCCGACAAGGAGACCGGCGCGCCCATGACGGAGCAGCTGAACATGCGGATCGGCAGCGAGACCAAGACCTTCACCGCCACCGCCGTCCTGCAACTGGTGGACGAGGGCCTGATCGGCCTCGACGACCCGATCGCGACGTACCTGGACGGCGTCCCGTGCGGCGAGGACATCCGGGTGCGCGACCTGCTCGACATGCGCAGCGGCCTCTTCCCGTACAGCGAGGACGACGACTTCGTCAACGCGTTCCTCGACGACCCCGACCGCGTCTTCACCCCCGAGGAACTGCTCGCCTACGGCTACCGGCACGAGAACGAGTTCGCGCCGGGCTCGCGCTTCCAGTACTCGAACAGCAACTACATCCTGCTCGGCCTGCTGGTCGAGCGGGTGAGCGGCCGGAGCCTGGAGGAGTTCGTCCACGACCGGATCACCGCGCCCAGCGGCCTGCGGCACACCCTCTTCCCGCGGGGCACCGAACTGCCCGAGCCGTACGCGCACGGCTACACCGATCAGACGCCCACCGGCGCGGTCGCCGACTCCACGCACTGGAACCCCTCGTGGGCCTGGGCGGCGGGCGCGCTCGTCTCCGACCTGCGGGATCTGCGGCACTGGGCGGAGGACCTGGTGGCCGGCACCCTGCTGTCGCCCGGGACCCAGGCGCAGCGCCTGGACGTCCTGCCCACCGGCATCCCCGGCGCGGGGTACGGCCTCGGCATCTTCGACATCAACGGGTGGATCGGCCACAACGGCTCGCTGCCCGGGTACGAGAGCCTCACCATCCGCCTGCCGGAGGAGTGCGCGACCCTGGTGGTGCTGCTCAACACCGACATCATGTCCCAGGATTCCGAGCCCAGCACCCTGCTCGGCCGGGCCATCACCAGCATCGTCACGCCCGACCACGTCTACGACATCCCGCCGGGCAAGTAGCCGGGAGGCAAGCCACCGGGGCCGGAGTGGGAAGTCGGACCGGCCGACTTCCCGCTCCGGCCCCGTGCCGCCGGGCGACCGGCACGGGCAAGCTGGGCGGATCGGGGCGCCGTCGGGGCGGTCCGGACGGGCGAGGGGGCGTCGATGGGGGACGGGGCCACGGTGCGACGGCGGCTCCCCCGCCGTTCGATACGGAACTGGCCGCCGCGCCGGCGGCGTTGGGGAAGGGCGCGCGGGCTCCGATCACCCCGGAGGACCTCCCGGCGTGGCAGCTGCGGGACGGCGGGCGCTTCGAGGTCGCCGAGCTGGACGCGAGGGCGTGCGGCTGGTGAGCGGGCGGCCCGCCGGGTCGGACGGGCCGCTGCCGTTGCTCTACCACCTGCACGGCGGCGGGCTGGTCGGCGGCCACGCCTGGTCCGTACTGCCGCTCCTGCTGCGGGAGTTGGCCGGGCCGCCGGACATCGCCGTGGTCTCCGTGGCGTACCGGCCGGCCCCCGCGGCGCCGTACCCGGCCGCAGTGGAGGACTGCCTCGCCGGGCTCCGTTGGACGGCCGGGCACGCGGAGCGGCTGGGCATCGACGCCGGGCGCGTCGTCGTCGGGGGCAAGGGCGCGGGCGGCGGTCTCGCGGCGGCGCTCGCCCTGCTGGTCCGGGACCGCGGCGGGCCGGTCCCGGTCGGCCGGCTGCTGCTGAGCCCGATGCTCGACGACCGCAATGACAGCTTCTCCGCCCACCAGTTGGCCGGCCACGACACCTGGGACCGGACGTCCGACGCGACCGCCCGGCAGGCCGCGCCCGGCGAGCGCCGGGGCACCGCCGAGCTGCCGCCGTACGCGGCCCCGGCGCGGGCCACCGACCTGTCGGGCCTGCCGCCCGCCTACGTCGAGGTGGGCTCGGCCGAGGCCTTCCGCGACGAGGTCGTGGCATACGCCGCCGCCCTGTGGCGGGCCGGTGGCGAGGCGGAACCGCACGTCCGGCCGGGCGCGTTCCACGGCTTCGACACCATCGCGCCCGGCGCGGCGCTCAGCCGCGACGCCCGGGGCGCGCGACTCCGCCGGCCCCGCCGGCCCCGCCGGATCCTCGCGCGCCGAGCGGCCGCCGCCGGCTACTCCGCCCGGGGGCCGGTGGCCCACTGCGGCGCGGCGCCGAGGAGCCGGGCGAGGGCGAGGTGGTCGTGGAAGTCCCGGCTGTGCACGATGAGGCCGTCGCGCACCCGCAGCACCTGGAGGTTGGCGACGGTCTCCTGTTGTCCGGTGTCACGGTTGCGGGCGTGGTAGTCCCACTCGGTGACGACCACCTCGGGGTCGTCGGTGGCGCGGACCACGACGTTGCGGGCGTCCAGCTCCAGCGGCGTGCGCCCGGCGAGCGCGAGGAACCGCTCACGCAGCGCCGCCCGGCCCTCCACCCGGCGCGGGCCGACCGGCTCGAACACCATCTCCACCACGGCGTCCTCGGCGTAGAACCGGTCCAGTTCGGCGAAGCGTCCGCCCGTGATGCCGTCGAGCAACGCGCGGGAGACCTCGCGCGGCGACCGTGTTTCGGACATGATCAACCCCCGGAATGATGTGCGCCGCCAGAACCGGACCAGCGACTCCGTTTAGCTCCGTCCCGACCATACGGACCGGCCGCTCCGGTTGTCCAGGGGTGGGTGCCCGTCGATTCCGCCGACAAGGAAGGGGAGTTGAAGAGTTGAGCGGCACTCAGGACCGCCCGCTCCGGGCGGACGCGGCCCGCAACCGGGCCAAGCTGCTGGACACCGCCACCGAGGTGTTCACCACGCGGGGCGTCGGTGCGTCCACCGAGGAGATCGCCCGCGCCGCCGGCGTCGGCGTCGGCACGCTGTTCCGGCACTTCCCCACGAAGGAGGCGCTGTTGGAGGCGGTGATGGTGCGCCGGCTGGAGACGATCGCGGCGAGCGCGGCCCGGGTGGCGGCGGAGTCCGCGCCCGGCGACGCCCTGTTCGCCTGCTTCCGCCTGATCGCCGAACAGTCCGTGGGCAAGAACGCCTTCGCCCAGGCCCTCGCCGCCGCCGGAGTGGACGTCCACACCTCCCTCCACGCCTCCTCGACGGCCGTGCGCGACTTGCTCGCCGACGCCCTGCACCGCGCCCAGCGGGCCGGCACCGCCCGCCCCGAACTGACCCTCCCCGAACTCGTCGCCCTCCTCGTGGGCGCCAACGCCGCCCTCGAACAACTCGGCCCCGACCCGGCCGCCCGCGCCCACGTCCTGGACATCCTCCTCGCCGCCCTGCGCCCCATCTGACGCCGACGCCCCGCGGAGTGGAAAGTCGGGCGGGCCGACTTCTCGATCCGGCCCGCCGGTCATCCCCTCGCTTCGACGGCAACGCCCGGCTGCGGCCGGGTCCGCGCGCCCCAGCGGGCGAGGGAGGGGCCGGCGGCGCCCAGTGCCGCGAAGAACGCCGCCAACAGCAGCCAGCCCGTCATGCCGAGGCCGAGCACCACCGTGGTGAGGATCGCGGGGGCCAGGGCCTGGCCCGCGCTGAAGCCGAGACCGAAGACGCCCTGGTACTGGCCCTGGGCGTGGTCGGGGGCAAGGCCGAAGCCCAGGGCGAAGCACGCCGACGATTCCCAGACCTCTGCCAGGCTGTGGACGAAGATCGCCGTCAGGATCAGTGCGGCCGTGGCCCAGACCGGGGTGTACGCCCCCAGCGCCATCATCGGGCAGCTGACGAGGAAGAGCAGCCCCGCCGTGCGGAACGCCCGGCCGCCGTCGCGCAGGGTCTCGACGCGCGAGCCGATCCTGGTCTGCATCAGCACACAGAAGAGGGAGTTGACGGCGAACAGCACGGCCACCGACCAGCGCGGCACCTCGGTGTGCTCGGAGATCCAGATCGGCAGGAGCAGCGAGACCACCGGGTACTGCAGTCCCATGGCGCCGTAGAGGGCGGTGAACGCCAGGAAGGGACGGTCCGTGAGGACGAGCCAGCGCCGCTGTTGCGGCGGTGCCGCCAGGACCGGGTAACGGGGCAGCAGGAGCAGAAGCGCCGCGCACAGGGCGAAGCTCGCCGCGTTGCCGAGGATCAGCGTGACATAGGCGCCGCGGGTGCCCGCGGCCAGCGCCAGCCCCGCGCCCACCGTTCCCAGGATGACGCCCAGGTTGACGAACGTACGCAGCCTCGCCCGGAACAGGGCCGGGCGGTCACCCCCGACCCGGACCACCAGAGCCCCCGACGCGGCCCCGCCGGCCGCCGCGGCGACCTGGTCGACCGTCGCGACGACCGTGAGCGCGGCCCAGCTCTCGACGAGGAGGAGGGCCGCCATCGACACCGCCTGGACCGCGAGGGCCGACATCATGATCGTGCGAGCCCCGCGCCGGTCGGCCAGATGCCCGCCCGGGATCCCCGCACCCAGGCCGATCACCCCGGCGATGCTGAGCGCGGCACCGACCTGCACCGCGGGCAGGCCCACGACCAACGTGAAATAGAGCGCCGACGCCGCGTTGAACAGACCGTTGCCGACCCGATTGACGAAACTGGCGGCGATCAGCACGCGCTCCGGCCTGCTGTCCCCCACCATCCGGCCTATTCGGCCTTCTAAGCCACCCTTGATCATGGTTGGCATGCTAACAGCAGCGGCCCACACCGGGATCGCGCGCCGTACCCATCAACTCCGCGCCCACCACCAGCCGTTCAACGACACCCAGCGCAACGCAAGGCCCGCCGCACACCCACGCCGATCCCGGCACCGATGCCCCCCAAAGCCGGAATCCGCGACGCCCGGCGGAGCAGAAAGTCAGATCGGCCGACTCCCCCATCCGGCCCCTCGCACACGACACCCAGCGGGACACGATGGGCGCGGTGGAGCAGAAAGTCGGGCCGGCCGACTTTCCACTCCCAACCACCACGCCATCTACGCGCATAGACGCTCCCGCGGCCGAGAATTCCGGCGGCCACATCGACGCCCGGCGGAGCAGGAAGTCGGACGGGCCGACTTCTCAATCCAGCTGCTCGCGCGCAGCGCCGGGCGGGGTGCGGCGGGCAATGGAGCAGGAAGTCGGGCCGGACGACTTCCCAATCCAGTCGCCCGGGCGCCACGCCGAACGGGATGCGATGGAGCAGGAAGTCGGACGGGCCGACTTTCCACTCCCAACCACTGCGGGATCTACGCGCATAGATGCTCCCGCGGCAGAAATCCCGGCGGACACATCGGTGCCCGGCGGAGCAGGAAGTCGGGCGGGCCGACTTCTCAATCCAGCCGCTCGCGCGCCACGCCGGGCGGGATGCGGTGGAGCGGGAAGTCGGGTGGGCCGACTTCTCGATCCAGCTGCTCGCGTCGCGCGCCACGCCGGGCAGGGCGAGGCGGCGCGATGGAGCAGAAAGTCGGACAGGTCGACTTCCCACTCCCAACGGCCATGCCATCTACGCGCATAGATGGTCGCGCGGCCGAGAAATCCGGCGGCCACATCCACGCCCGGCGGAGCAGGAAGTCGGGCCGGCCGACTTCTCGATCCGGATGCTCGCGTCGCGTGCCGTGGCGGGCGGGGCGGGGTGGCGCGATGGAGCAGGAAGTCGGGCCGGCCGACTTTCCAGTCCAGTCGCTCGGGCGCAGCGCCGGGCGGGATGCGGTGGAGCAGGAAGTCGGACGGGTCGACTTTCCGCTCCCGGTTATTGCGATTTCTACGCGCATAGATGCTCTCGCGGGAGAAAGTTCGGGTGGACGGAGCGGTGCCGGGTGGAGTGGGAAGTCGGGTGGGCCGACTTTTCGATCCGGCTGCTCGGGTGGGGTGTGGGTCAGGAGGTGGGGAGGTGGCGGGTGGTCCAGAGGGTGAGGTAGGCGGCGAGGGGGAGCATGATCAGGAGGGCGGCCCAGAAGGCGGAGTGGCCCCAGAGGGTGGCGAGGTCGCGGAACCAGGGGGCCAGGACGGGGATGCGGAGGGCTTCGAGGGGGCCGAGGGGCGGGGGCCAGGCGCCGAGGGCGGCCGTGCCGACCGCCGCGGCAGCCAGGACGCGGCGGGCCGCGCGGGGGGTGGCGCAGGCCGCGAGGAAGGCGATGAAGGCCAGCAGCAGCACGTAGTCGGCCTGGTAGGCGGCGCCGGTCTGGCCGGTGCCCCAGGACTCCGGGGTGAGGTGGCGGTCCCGGTCGACGACGGCGAGCCGGATCTCGACCGACGCCCACAGCAGCGCCGTCAGCACGAGCGTCCCGCCGAGGCCGAACAACAGCCGGTCGCGGAGGCCGGTGGTCCCGGCCGCGCGGGCGCCGGGGCGGCGGGTGGCGAGGCGGCGGCGGTCGCCCGCAGCCCGTTCCGAGGCCGTGAGGGCGGGCGTGAGCAGCCAGCGCACCGAGCGGTCGTTGAGGACCAGCGCGAGCACGACCGCCGCGACCGCGCCGACGCCCGCCCAGCTCCCGAGGCCGCCCTCGAACACGACCACCCGGTCGACCACCGCCTGCGGCGGTTTCAGCACCGTCATCGGCGGCCCGAGGCGCAGGTAGCCGACGGTGAAGGAGGCCGCCACGGCGAGGAACAGCATCCGCCGCCCGACCCGGGCCGGGAAGGCGACCACCGCCACGGCCGCGGCCAGCGCCGCGCCGAGCTGGCCGGCCGTCGCCCGCGCCGCGGCCTCGCCGACGGTCCGCAGCGGTCCGCCGAACGGACCGTCGGGCAGCACCTGCGCGCCCGTGCCGAACTCGACGGCGTGCCGCCAGACGGTCCCCGACCAGAGCGTGAGGCCGAGCGAGAGGAACAGCAGCACGACCGCCACCGCACGCCGGGGCAGCGCGCTGCGTGCGCCGCCCCACCAGGCGCGCGCATCCGCCTTCCACTCCCCCCGGTTGCGCCCGCGCCGCGCGCCGCCCGCCCGCACGCTGCGCACCTGCAGCACGGCCGCCGCGGCGAGCACGCCCCGGCCCTCGGCCGTGGCCGGGTCGGCGGCGAACGCCCGGCGGCTCAGCTCGGACCAGTTCCGGCGGAACCGTTCGCGCGCACCGCCGCGGCGCCCGCCACCGCGCACCCGCGCCGCCACCGCGCCCACCGCTCCCCCGACCGCGGCGACCGCCGTGTGGAGGGGCGCGGGCAGCGCGGCCAGCGGGCCCGGCAGCGTGGAGATCCGCCCGACCACGACGCGCCGCTGCTGTTCCGGCTGGACGGTCAGCAGCAGCGCCCAACGCCGGGCGGTCTTGCGCTCGTTCGCACTGAGCCGGCCGTCACCGTTGCCGTCGCCGCGACCGCCGAGGGCACGCGCCTCGCGCTCGACCGCGGTCAGCACGGCCGCCAGCCGGGTGAGCCCGAGCAGCCGCTCGCAGGCCCGCCCGGGGCAGGCCGGGTGCCCGCACTCGAAGCGGGCGGCGAGCCCGGGCAGCCCGGCGGCGACCAGCTCGTCGACGAACGCCGGGCCGTCCGGCTCCCCCGCCAGCGCCGCCAGCCCGGCCGCGTCCACCCGGCGGTCGCGCACGTACGGGACGGCCTCCGGCGTGAACGCCGCGCCGAGCGCCAGCACCGCCCGCGAGGCCGCCGCCGACTTCTCGGCCGGCGTGCCGCGTTCGACGTCCTTCAGGTAGTGCAGATCGAGGACGGTGTCCTTGACCTCGTCGCGCAGCCAGTCGCGCAGCCGTCGCGCGCCACCGCTGACCAGCCAGGCCGCCGCGTCCGCCGAGCGTCCGAGCATCGCCCCGGCGAGCGCCGCCGGGTCGTGGAAGTCCTGGCCGCGGAAGGCGATCGGCCGGTGTGCGGGCCCGGTCGGGCCCGGGTCGGGCGCCGGCGGGTCGACCCGGCTGCGCACCACCTCCGGGCTGCCGCCGCCCAGCCACGTACGGACCTGCTCCGCCGTCCAGCGGTCGGCCGGGTCCTTGGTGAACAGGCCCTGGAGCAGCAGCCGGCGGCGCTCGTCGGCAACGGCGGAGACGTCCACCTCGGCGTCCATCACCAGCCGGATCTGCAGCGCCTCGTCACTGATCAGCCCGCCGTCCGCCCGCCGGTAGCGGCCGGCGCCGGTGAACACCTCGTAGAGGATGGTGCCGAGCGCCCACCACGGCCCGGCCGGGTGGTTGTGGCCGGCGAGCTGCTCCGGCGCCATGTAGGCGACGGTGACCTGCATGTCGGTGGAGAAGCGGCGGCTGGCGGTGAGCTTGGCGACGCCGCCGAAGTCGGCGACCACGAACTGGGCGGCGGAGCGGCCGCCCTTCCCGGCCGGGCGGACCAGGATGTTGGCGGGCTTGAAGTCGACCGGGTTGCGCGCGATCGTGGTCTGCCAGAAGGCCAGCAGGTCGACCAGCTCGCGGATGATCCGCTCGCTCTCGCCGGGCCGGTCCAGGCGGCGCCGGTCGCGCAGCTCCGCGATGTGGTCGGCGAGGGTGACGGGGAGGTACTCCATCGCCATCCAGTCGCAGAGCGCGCCCGCGTGCTCGACCCGGCCGTGGCCGAGGATCTCGGGGACGTGCCGGCGGAAGGCGGGGTCCCCGGCGAGGTGGGCGAGGAGTTCGGTGTCCGCCCGTACGCCGGGGTTGCCGACCTTCACGGCCGCGTCGCCGCCGCCGTCGGTGCGGCGGACGTGCCAGACGGTGCCCTCGCTGCCGGAGCCGACGCGGCCGACGGGGGCGTAGCGGTCGGCGAGCGCTGCGGGGAAAGCGCCGGCCGGATCGGCGGGCGGGTCGGCGGGCAGTTCGGAAGGCGAATCGGCGGGCGGGTCGGCCGCCGGGCCGGCGGGGCGCTGCACGCGGGTGCGCGGGCCCGGGACGGCGCCGCCGTCGGCGGGTTCCGGGCGCTCGCGCTGGACGCGGGTGCGGGGGCTCCCCGCGCCGGAGGCCCTGCCGTTCCCGGCGCCCCGGTCACGCTGGACCCGGGTGCGCGGGCTCTCGGCAGGGGTTCCGGCGTCTCCCGACGTGTCCTTCCCGCGGCCCTGCTTGCGGGTGGGCGGGCTCGGTTCCGGCGGTGTGTCGGCCATCGCGCCGTTCTCCTCCTCGCGGGCCCGGCTCACCGGGGTGCGCCGAACTCGTCGATCTCGATCAGTTGGGCGTCCACGTCCCTCGCGAACCGCAGCCGCTGTCCCGGTCCGATCCGGGTCGGGGCGGTGATCCGGCGGCCGTCGACGAAGGTGCCGTTGGTCGAACCCTGGTCCTCGACATACAGCGCGCCGTCGATCCAGCGCAGCCGGGCGTGGTGCCGGGAGATCTGGTCGAGAGCGGCCAGGCCGGGGACGGCCGCGCAGTCGGGCTCGTCGCGGCCGATGGCCAGTCCGCCGCCCCCGCGCCGGTGTTCGTCGCGGACGGGCAGCATGGCCCCGGCGATCACCAGGGCCAGCCGGACGGCCACCGGCTGCCGGGCCGGACGGCGCTGCGCGGGCCGGGTCGCGGGCTCGGG